>JACNFK010000030.1 GCA_014384675.1 Candidatus Thiopontia autotrophica
TGGCGCGCCCGGAAGGATTCGAACCTCCGACACCTTAGTTCGTAGCCAAGTACTCTATCCAGCTGAGCTACGGGCGCATGAGCGGCGTATTATATAGAGGGAATGAATCTAGTCAAGCGATTTGACCCGACCGCAATGACGGCCGGGGTTCTGTTGCGGCAAGGTTATTCAGTTACAGCTCTTGCCTCTTCACGTTTTTGGGCAGCCGCGGCGCGGCGCTCTTCAACTGCCTTCCGATGTGCTTCATAGCCGGCTGTTGGGTTGTAAGCTGGGGCAGATGCATAGTAGCCATACTGATAAGGATAGGAGTGGGTGTTCCATCCGGTATCACCGTAATAGTCACCTCTCCAGTCACCATCAATATCACTCTTCATATCTGTGTGAGCACGTCCGCTGGCATTGATGGTCATGCTGAATGAACCATCCATGTCGGTAGATCCGCGTCCGTGACCACGACCCCGACCGTCAGAATAACCGTAACCATCCGTGTTACCCCAACCACCCCAACTATCATTGTCTCCGCCAAACCAACCAGAAGCGCTGGAGGCAACCAGTGTCAGTACGATGACAGCGATTACTTTTCTCATAACTCTTCTCCTAACCTTGTTGACAAGAAACCACATCTAACGCAACTTGATAATATAAGGTAATACCAATATATCAAATTAGTTTTATTTGTAGCCGGTGGTTAGTGATAAGTTAAAGTAATCAGGGAGCATATTTAGGCTCCCGGCCAGAATGGCTTGTGGTGTTATCTCAGTGAGAGTGAGATATGGATCTCTCTTCTGCCCTGTCGATAAGAATATCCTTAATGGCAAGATAGATGCTACGACCCAACCATAGCAGTGAGATGACCCCTATGGAGCCTATGATGACTGCGTCTAAATTGTGTTGAATGATGCTCATAATATGTCTCGGTAGCTATTTCTATACAGGTAAATCCAGTACCAAAGATATTACAGAGCATCTGGTTGTGAATAAATACGTAAAAATACGTATTTTTATGTGGTTACAGAAACTCTTTTGTTTTAATTGTATACATTAGATACATAACATATCATGCTGATTTATTAAGTATAATGCTAATGGATTTATAACATGCAGCCTGTGCGACTGCTGAGGTCACAGCCACACTTGACCCATACCCAAAGGCACAGTCAAGAGATAAACCCGGAACACCAGGTTTGGAGTAAGAGACCTCCCCTTCCGCCGATGGATAGCGCTGCTGTTCAGTTGAGTAGACACATGGAATACCGAAACTACGGGTGGGGTTTCTTGAAAAGTTGTAGTTTCTACGTAGTTCTGACCTGACCTTTGCAGCCAGTGGATCATTTGCAGTTTTGGCAAGATCACGTATGGTCACCTTTGTTGGATCAAGCAACCCACCCGCTCCACCGGTTGTCACGATTTTGATCTTGTTGCGTTTACAGTGGTAGATCATCCTGGCTTTTACATTAATTCCGTCAATGGCATCAATTACGCAGTCATATCCACGCTCCAGGATATCTCTCATGTTGTCGTGATCAAGATCCTTCTTAACCGCATCACACCAACACTGTGGATTTATCTCCATGATACGTTCACGCATCACCTCAACCTTTGGGCGATTCAGCGTACTTTCCAGAGTGTGAATCTGACGATTTGAGTTGCTTCTGGCAATTATATCGCCATCTACCAGGGTAATCTTGCCAACTGCAGAGCGCGCAAGGCTCTCGGCAACCCATGAACCGACCCCACCAATTCCAACCACACAAATATGAGAGGTAGTAAGCTTCTCTAGCCCGCGTTCACCGTATACCCGCGATAATGCACTAAACCGTTCTGAAAAATGTGACATACAACCATGTTTCTGATGATGATCTGAGAGGATACCTGATCTTTCTCTTAAGAGGTGGTTTGATGACGAGATCTCTCTGGTATAATTTCGCTCAATATGAGAATTAAATTCAACCGTAACGACAAGGGTGAGCTATCTGATGGCGACATCCTTCAGGACAAACACCCCATCAAGGTGCGGGTAACCGATCTGGATATATCCTTCCTCTCACTGGTGTGGCTAGTAATGAAATTCATGGTTGCATCCATAGTTGCCACAGCCATTATCATGGTGATTTTAGTGGTTATTGGAACCGGACTAGATCTGGATTTCCACTCGCTGCAATCATTCCAGTTGATTCAATCAACGGCACCATGATGTTGTGCTAACACAAAAGCAAAGACTCTACGCTTTTACTACCCTCCTGCTTCTGCTACTGACTGCCATCTTCCTTGGCAGTCTTGTGTTGTCTGCCGTCTCTATTGCCGGGTTAGTTACGGTCTATTTTTTCGCCCCTAAAAAAGAGGAGACAATAGAGTCGACCAAGCCACCGGACAGAGGGAATTTATCAGAAGAGATGATGGTAGATATCTCTGAAGATGTCGCGGAGGATGCCGATAAGGATGCCGATGAGGATGCCGATGAGGATACCGACGATGTTACTGACGATACAGTTGAGAACATTGCTGAGGAGTCCTCACTTACAGAAGATCCAGAAACCTTTGCTGCTGACGAAGTTGGACAAGAAGATGATGACCGGTGGCTCTCCACCAGAGAGCGGGCAGATGCTCTGTTTGAGATTTGCAATATCCATGACCGTTTCCGCCTGACCCCAACAGAGCTCCCCATATCTCTGCTGATTGGGCCAGTCGAGCCTGTTGATGTTGAACATTTAACTGGAGAGCAGCTTGGTGAGGCTATCTCATTCAAGGAGGATATGGATACACTCTCCTCTACTTTTGGGTTTGCCGATCCGCAGATGCTTTTTGACCACCTTCTATATGGGAGCATCAGCCAAGATCGAGACAGGCGTATTAAAGAGCTGCTCAACAGCATTACCCCAAGAGTCATCGAGAGCAAGTCCATTCAGAATAGAGAGACCAGAGAGATAGTCTACAGCTCAATTTTTGATGAACTGGTAGCAGCCGGAGAGTTTCTCCCGTCCGAACGGAATGATGTTGTTGAGAAGTGGCACCAGGAATTTGTGGATATTCCACCAGGAGACGAGACGGATGAAGACCCAGACAATGGTGATTCTGCTGAAAAGATTGATACCGCGCTGGATAGCATCGACAAGAGTATGGCAGGTGATCCTCCCTCCCATACCCCGCAAAAAATAGAGAAGAGGCCTCAAAAAAAGGCTGTTAATCCAAGAGTAAAAAAGATAGAGAAGGCTCAAAAACTTGCGAAACGGCACGGCATCACTCTGGAAAATCTGATTCATACAGAAGAGACAAGCGAAGAGGAGAGTGACAGACTGCTGGATCTGATTATCTCAGCACGAGGGGATATTGGTGAGGAGTACTCCGGATATACCAATGACAGTGCTGCAGACCTACTGATTGAATCACTGCTCCGAGTCCAGTTGCAAAACAGGACAGTTGACCTCTACAAGAGCTACCAGCATCTGTCTGATTACGAAACCATAGAGCAGAATGTGATGGACTCTCTGGTTCAGGAGTTTGGCTCCGTTGTTATTAACAACCACCGCTCCTCTATTGAACAGAACCTGGAGTGGGCAGCCAACGATGACGGTTAGAAAAAAAATGGTTACCGCATTGCTGGTTGGGTCCATTGGCGCAGTTGGTAGTGGCCTCTATTACATCACCTCTCTTCTTGGAGAGGTCGCTCAGCTAAAGGGTTATAAGCAGAGCGCAGAACGACTACTTAAAAAAAACAGAAAACTGGAATCAAAACTGGAAAAGAGTCGTGGAGATCTGGATAGAGAGAGAAGACGGTTAGCAACAACAGAAGAGCGACTTAATTCCACCAGAAAAGATCTCGACAAGGCACATCACAAGCTTGCGAAGATTGAGGCCGATAAACCGAAGGGAATCAGAAAGATTGCCAAGGGCGCATCAAAAATACCGATTGTAGGATCTATCGCTTCGGTAGGCTTGATTGCTGCAGATGCTGCTCAAGCAGCGGAGGAGTGCTACAAGGATCCAGAGCAGTGCAAAAAGGACGCCTCCGCATTCTATGAAGAGAGCAAGAAAAGCGCAGACAAGGGCGCCGAGAGCGCCAATGTCTGGATTTCAGAACAGGTGGAAGATGTTAAGAGCTACTTCTCTGAAGATGCAGGAGCCAGATAGCACTGGCCTGAGAAGGTTGTCTCTTTCTCTTTGTGACCACGAATCCTCAGATATGGTGATGGATCATAATGAACAGCACCCATAACTTTTCCGCTTGAGGCTTCAATAGAGCTGGTCTCAATCTTCAGCACATCACCATCCACAATTTTGCGATAACGATAATTTGAATGGGTAGGAGTGATCTCCCACTCTTCGATAATGCGGTCACTGTTGTAGTAGGTGAGCGCAGTCACGTTCTTGCTGCTCTGGTCTGGAACAGTGACAGTTACATTGTCAGTATGCGTAACCTCGCCAGTACCCTTGTTGATCTCATCCATACTGCAGATTAGATCGGTTGCCATAGCAGTTGTGCTAAAGGAGCCAATTGTTAAAATTAGTACACTAGCTGTTTTTCTCATTTTTGCTCTCCTGATAAAGTTCATCCTCAACACCTTGAGGATAGTCCACATCCTGCTGTTTTGTCCACATCTTATAAGCAAATAGAGCAGAGACACCCATCTATCCCCTGCTGCTGATAGATCCACCCAGAGAGCACAGTGCCCACCAATATCCCTCCCGCATTGGCCATGTAGTAGCAGCCAACATTCATGGCCCCTTGTCGTGATCAGAGAGTGCCAAAATCATAAAATCTAAACAGAGTCTATCTGTTATATTCCTGTAACCGCCATGAAAACGAGTATACTTTGAAGGTCTATCAATAATGACAAGGAGATAACAGGGATGAGTTATACGCAGGAGCTGGTCGACGAACTTAATCTTCTAATGCAATTTGACCTGCACTCTACACAAGAGGGAATAAAGATCCACAATAGTGCCGGGGTAGGCATGGTTAAAGCGGCAGAGCGACTTCACAAAAAAGGGATAACCTCACAGAAGGATGGCGGCTACCTGACGGACTTTGGTATTGAGTGTGCCGAGAGAGCACAGACACTACATGACATGCTCTCCTAGGAGCACAACCCACAAGGGTTACTAACTCCCCACTGGGGTGGTAGCAGCGCAAGATCCTCTTCGATATCGATATCGGACAGTGGAGAGAGCTCAGCCCACTCCAGCCCAGACCTGTCGAGAACCATGCGGGTCGCCTCCATCACCTGGTCACTGCCCCACTCTATCCCCCTGAACAGGGTTGGCAGGTGGTCCAGAAAAGCTCGCCTGAGCGCAATCAACACATAACCACCATCCAGCGCAGGAATCACCACCGCCTCTGAGCCCTGCAGTGCGGCATGGACCGCCTGAAACTGCTTGGCATCCAGCTGCGGGCAATCTGTACCCACCAGGATAGCCATCTCACTCTCTTTCAGCGTCTGCTCAAATCCATGCAACATCCGCTCACCAATATCCGCCCCCTGTTGTCTGCATATCCCCAGGCCATGGTCCTGCTGCAGCTGCTGAAAGAGTGGGTGATATGAATCTGGGGCGCAATAGAGGGTAACCGGCCCCACCCCAGATAGCCGCGCCTCTTCGACTACATGGTTGATCATACGCTGCTGTAGTGTGGCTGCCCCCTGCTCACCCAGTGCCGGAATCAGACGGGTTTTTGCGTATCCTGGAACAGGAGCCTTGGCGAAGATAAGCAGTGGAGAGCTCATCGATACATTCTGGCTAGTCGCTGTGGTGAGACTCCCGCCCAGTAGCCAAAACGGAGACCCCACATCAGTAGGATCGTTTTTATCACCCCTCTCTCCTCCCAGCGTCGGCTGGAGGTCACCACCCTCTGCCGAATGCAGAGTGGGCGTCCCCTCTTTCTCAGCTCTCTGCTGATGGCAACATCCTCCATTAACGGAATCTCCGGAAACCCTCCAAGCTCCAGAAACAGGGAGCGCGAAAGAAATATCCCCTGATCCCCGGTAGCGATCCCGCTCCAGCATGAGCGCAGATTCATCATCATCTCCACTAATCTCAGTAGCATCCTATCTCCGCTCAGGCGCACATTAAAGCGCCCCCATAACTGTTTTTGGAGTGCCTGCAGTATGGTCTGATCACTCTCCTCCGGTACCTGCGTGTCTGCATGAAGAAACCAGAGCACCTCCGCTCTGGCCAGTTCCGCCCCCCTGTTCATCTGCAGTGCGCGCCCGACAGAATCCGATTTAACCCAGCGGTCGATATAGGGCAGTGAGAGCTCTCTGGTCTGGTCACTGCTGCCACCATCCACGACAATAATCTCAACTCCCCGCTCCCGCATCGGTTGCAGTGGCCTGAGTGTTTTCTCAATTACTGTAGCCTCATTCACTACCGGAATGATGATTGAGATTGAAGGTAAGCCCAATATCCTACCCTTGGCTAAGCGCCCCGCCACAACTGGATCCCTGACCAGCAGTACAGCCGTAGCAGTGCCCCGCAACCCGTATGGAGAGCTCTGAGAGATCATCATCCAGCAGATCCTCAATATGCATAACCTGCTCATCCCCGCTGCGCAGTGGAAGTTTCAGCATCTGGTTGAAGTCACAATCATAGATCACCCCCTGCCAGTCAACACTGACGAGTGAACGGCACATCACTGTAGATAGATTCTCATCTCGATGTGCGCTCTGCAGCAGCTCCATATAACCATCAAACTCTCCCTTAGAGAGGAGTCGGCTGCCAAAACGGTGGATAGGCAGATTGGTGATAGTTAGCAGCTGGTTGAAGATAATCCCATAATTATCATGCAGATGTTTTTTGTAATCCGGCTCCAGCGCACCCTGTGAAGGTGGAAGGTGTGCCCCCTGCGGGTTGTATACAAGATTCAGGATCTTGCCACCGGCATCGTCACCATACCCCAGTCTATTCAACCGCTGGAGCCCCCTGATATTTAGATTGAATGTACCCTTGCCTCTCTGTGCATCTACGTTTTCCTCTAGATAACAAGGCATTGAGGCAACTATCTCAACTTGATTGTCTGATAAAAACTGAGCCAGTTCATGCTGCTCAGGCTCCTCCAGTATAGTGAGATTACAGCGATCAATCACCCGTATGCCGAGACTGGTTGCCGCCATAACCAGCTTACGGAACCAGGGATTCATCTCAGGGGCACCGCCTGTGAGGTCAAGAACCTTAACCCCCCCACTCTCCAGCACCTGAATTACCCTGTCGACTGTATCCCCATCCATCATCTCGGTACGGTTGGGACCGGCATTGACATGGCAGTGGGTACAGCTAAGGTTACAGCGGTAACCCAGGTTAACTTGCAGGGTCTCTAGTGGACTGCGCTGAATTGGAGGGAAGGGGATCTCCTTCAGATGGGGATAACTATCGAGCATAATCTATCAGCAACAGCTTCCCTCGGAAGCATGCTCTCCACTACCATCTTCATCAAACGGCATAGCGGTACCACAACCATTGAAGATTCCGTAGTGGGTATCCCCGCTGCCAAAAAATTCGAAGTGGTCGGCAAAGCGGCTATCACGCAGCATTCTCCAACTGTTGCCGCAGACTGGCTCCACCTTGCCCGTCTCGAAACGGTGCCCCTTATCGAGCTCAAACAGATCTGGATGGTTCTCTACCGTCCCCTTGTAGATAACAGCCTGACCGTAATCCTCACAGCTCCCCTCCAGCTCCGGAATCTTGAAGAGTCGGTAGGTTGCGGAGTAGAAACGGTGTGTCCCCAGCATCTCCTCAATCTTCGGATTGTCGATAGTTAGTGGGCGATCCTCCACCAGACGCGGATCTGCAAAGCCATTGTTTTTGGCCAGGGTCAGAAAATCATTCCAGTAAAGGGCCCCACTGAGACACTCCCCATATAGCAGAGGATCCTTTACCAGCTCCTCCGGCACCCTGCGCTCCGAATAGACATCAGAAAAGTAGAGCTCACCACCTGGCTTCAGCACCCGCCACGCCTCACGCAACACGGCATCCTTGTCAGGGGAGAGGTTAATGACACAGTTGGAGACAATAATATCGAAGCTCTCATCCTCAAGCTCGAGCTCATCCAGTCTCTCGATATACCCTTTGCGGAACTCCACGTTTGGAGTGGAGTAACAGTAGCGGTCGGCATGCCACTGAATATGGCGCTTAGCCACATCCAGTTGCTCATCAGTCATGTCGACACCCACCACATATCCATCCTCACCGGTAAGGCGCGCCAACAGGTAACAGTCTCGCCCCGAGCCACTACCGAGATCAAGAATCCTGGCCCCCTCCAGCTGTTGTGGTGCCACCAGACCACAGCCGTAATACTTGGCTGATACCTCATCGTGAATATCAGCCATTGCCGCTTTTAGCCATGGTGGCATCGATGCATCTGTACAACAGGCATCAGTCTGTAGATCACTGCTGGTAACCAGAATCTGACCGTAATATTTCTTTACCTCATCATGCATAAAAACGTGCCCTTAAATTACGTAACAACCATTTCAGAATAGCCGTTAATCATAAAAGATGCGAGCGATCAATACCCCAGAAAAAATGATAAAAATGGTTTTACATGCATAAATCTCATCAATTAAAATGCAATCTCTACTAAACAAAGAAACGACTTAACGATAGAAAATATACCCAAGGAGGGTAACTAAATGGGAAACTATTTTTCCGGAATATTTGCACGATCACCGATCAATCCACTACAGACTCACATGGCCAAGGTTCAGGCCTGTATCTCGGAGCTAGAGGCGCTGTTTGAGGCGGCCATAGAGAGAGATTTTGATAGCGTTGCCGCCACACAAAAGAGAATCTCCGACCTCGAACATGAAGCTGATGACATGAAAAAAGAGCTCCGTATCCACCTCCCCAAAGGGATGTTTATGCCGGTCTCCAGAGGCGATGTACTGAATGTACTGGCGATGCAGGACCGTATTGCCAACCGCTCCAAGGATATTGCAGGAATTATCACCGGACGCAAGATGGAGATCCCCGAAGCTATGGGCCCACTTTTCATTAAGTTCATAAGCCGTAGTGTTGATGCCTCGGCACAGGCACAGGTCGCAATCAATGAGCTTGACGAACTGGTAGAGACCGGCTTCCGTGGCGGTGAGGTCAGACTGGTGGAGAAGATGCTGACTGAGCTGGATGCCATCGAATCAGACACCGACACAATCGAACGTGAGATTCGCGCGATTCTATTTGGCATTGAGAATGAGCTACCGCCTGTGGAGGTTATGTTCCTCTACCAGCTGATTAACTGGACCGGTGACCTTGGTGACCTTGCTCAGCGAGTCGGTAGTCGTCTGCAACTAATGCTTGCTCGATAAGGGAGAATGTAATAATGGATTATTCATCAACTTATCTGATTCTGGTTGCCATCTTTGGTCTCTTTATGGCCTGGGGAATTGGTGCCAATGATGTAGCCAATGCAATAGGAACCTCTGTTGGATCTCGTGCGCTTACACTTAAACAGGCAGTTGTAGTTGCTGCCATCTTTGAGTTCCTGGGTGCCTACCTTGCAGGTGGTGAGGTAACCAAAACCATCCGTAAGGGGATCATCGACTCCAATATGCTGCAGAGCATGCCAAATGGGGCAGAGATTCTGATATTCGGGATGCTGGCAGCGCTATTGGCAGCCGCTATCTGGCTACTGGTTGCCTCATACTTTGGCTGGCCGGTCTCTACTACTCACTCCATTGTAGGTGCCATCGTCGGTTTTGCCGCTGTAGGAATCGGTGTAGATGCGGTTCAGTGGAGCAAGGTTGGATCTATTATTATGAGCTGGTTTGGCGCCCCCATGCTGGCCGCATTGCTATCCTTCACCATATTCCGCTCGGTACAAAAACTGATACTCGATACCGACAAACCTTTTGAGAATGCCAAACGCTTTGTCCCCATGTATATCTTTCTGACTGGATTTGTCATCTCACTGGTGACCATCGTCAAGGGGCTTAAACATGTAGGACTACACTTCACCACTGGCACCAGTTTTCAGCTCGCAGTGCTGGCTGGGGTTGTGATCATGGCTATAGGTATCTTCTTTATTCGCAGAATTGAGGTTGATGAGGAGGCTGACAAGGATTTCCACTTTGCCAACGTGGAGAAGGTCTTTGCTGTTCTGATGGTTGTTACTGCATCAGCAATGGCATTTGCTCATGGCTCCAACGATGTGGCCAATGCAGTTGGGCCTATTGCTGCAGTGGTTGGCGTGGTTCAGAGTGGAACCATTGAAACCAAATCAATTATGCCAAGCTGGGTGCTGCTACTTGGTGGTATTGGTATTGTGATTGGACTGCTTACCTATGGTGCCAGGGTTATGGCCACTATAGGACAGAAAATTACGGAACTAACCCCCAGTCGCGGGTTTGCTGCCGAGCTTGCCGCAGCCTCTACCGTTGTTATTGCGTCTGGTACTGGCCTCCCGGTATCGACCACCCAGACCCTGGTTGGCGCTGTTCTTGGTGTTGGCTTTGCCCGAGGTATTGCTGCACTGGATATGGGCACCATTCGCACCATCTTTATGTCCTGGGTAGTTACACTCCCAGCCGGGGCGCTCCTCTCTATCCTCTTCTTCTTCTTCCTGAAGGGGGTCTTTCTGTAATTGTTAACGTTACTGGATCACAAAAAACCGCTCCTGGCTTGTGCCGAGAGCGGTTTTTTTATTCATACCTTTCCACTCCAGATCCGCACCAAACGGATCAGCAACAGGGTAATCGGGGTGCCGTGAAGGAGGAGGTCAAAGATATCCAGCGGTTTCACAAGCACTCCGTCCGCCAGCATCTTTAGTTTTTCTACCAGATGTGGTTCAGGGTGAGGAGGGAAAATTGCAGGCATAACCGCCAGCATCAATGCAATCAACACTAGATGACCTAGTGGTATCTTATCAATCCATTTCATTTTTTATTCGATATATCAATTAGTTATTTATCTATATTCCAGTATTTTAGAGCGTATGCGGATGAAGTCACCATCTAGTGCCGGCTGCCCGTGCCACCACTGAAAATCTGGGGAGTGGTGAACAACTCCAAGGCGGAGATTGTGCCTGTGTCTCTTCACCGAATCTAGTAACTCTTTCTGCTCCTGTTGAGGGAGATCTCCCCCCTTCCACTTGAGAAGCCATTTCGCCTCCAGCACCTTCATCTCACCCACCTCCTCCATCGCCTCTCCACTGGAGGCCAGGGTCTTCAGGTAACGGGTAGAGTGGCACTTGCCACATATCTTGGGATCACCATCAGCCTTGGGTTCCATAGCATGGTCTCCATCCGATAGATGGCAGTAGGCGCATCCCGGGGTACGGACTGAGACCGTGGCAAGCGGTTTGGTGAGATCCCAGCTGGACTCCTCCAGGGTGAGGATAACGCCATGTTTGGAGGTCTCGTAACTTCTCTGCTCTACACCAGTGTGACACTGGGTACAGCTCTGGTTAGCTCTGGAGCGAGCCAGGGAATCGCTATGGCTACTCCCATGACAGTCGCTACACCCTACACTGCCCGAGCCATGTCTGCCCTGACGATGAGTATTCACTATCTTTGCGGAGACCTTATGGTGGCACTCGACGCACTCCTGTTCGCCATATACCTTGTCCAGCAGGAACTCCTCCGACACGGCCTGGGTGGAAGTCCATACCATCCACAGAGCAAACCAGAGATATCGCATCAGTTATTCTCCCTGTTGTAATCGGTATACCTGCCTTCAAGCCAGAGACCATCATCTTGCGGATGTGCAGCACTCTCCTCGCTGGCAGACGAGCGTAACTGTTCCGCCCTCTTCTCGATACCATTCAGATCACGCTCCATGGCCTTGTGTGCCTCCTCCACACCCGCCGGATCGCCATGAGCAGCGGCCTTGTATCCATGCAGATTATCGAAGTACCACATCTCAAAATAGTCACGTTCGATGCCCGAGACATTGTAGAAGGCGGAGGCCTGCCCCTCAAAAAAACCTATATGTGCCCGTGGCCAGAGCTGGTCCATCTTGTCGAGCGGGTATGGCGGACGCTCACCCGGAGCAGGGGTAATCTTGTCATCGGAACGGAGATCTTTCAGCACCCCTTCCGCCCTGTAGAGCATATTCCACGCCTCCTTGCGCTCCTCATCCATCTCTCTCAGCCACTGCCGCGACTCCTCCTCTTGGTGGCAATCCATGCATAGATTGACCCAGCGCTCTCGCAGAACCTTGTTGCCAGAGGTATTGGGATTAATTTCACGGATACCGAATTTCCAGATCGATTTATGGGCAACCGAATGAATACCCTCTTCCATATGGCAGTAAGCACAGGTTGGAGCCTTGTAGTTTCCTTTTTTGAGTGGCTGATTCCAGTCCCAGTCACCACCCTCCTCTCTGTAGATCTTGCCATGGGCAGAGGCAAAGTAGGTCTTGTCATCTGGATGAGGGGGGCCTGAGTGGCAGGTAATGCAGGACTCGCTGCGCCGCGCCTCTGCCGCACTGAAACGGTGACGGGTGTGACAGGAGTCACACTTGGTGGCGACTGAGTGACACTGCAGACAGGAGAGTACCTCCGGTTTTGGCTTGTCTACAAAGTGTTTGGCATCAACTGCTCGCTCCATGGCCAGGGCGTGGCTGGGGAATCCATATTTTTTCTCATCCTCAACCTGGGTCAGCTGCGTGGTGTGACAGCCACCACAGGTTGTTGGGTTGGGGAGATGGAGGTTGCCATGATCATCCCCATGACATGCTGGACACCTCACAACCTCCTCCCCATTGGTGGGAGCAGAGTGTCTACTCTCTCTCCAGTCACGCACAATTCCCGGGGTTATGCTCTGATGACACTGGATGCACTGATCCCCACTGAAAACGGCTTTGATCTTGCTGTTTGCATTATAGAAGTTTTCCGGATCCCAATACTGCTGCATTGGATCGGGCTCCCACTCATTTGAGTAGAGGCCAATCCCGGTTCCACTACGGCTGCTCTCCAGCATGGTAAACCCGGAGGGGATGGCAATGGCCACCATGACCACGGCAACGATCACATAACGTGGCACCCCCCTCCAGCGCAGCAACCCGATCAGAATCAGTGCCGCAACAAAGGAGATGGCAAACCACGCCCAAGGACCATCAACACCACCTGATTGGGCACCTACTCGAACTGCCTCCTCTACTCCCCCCATCAGCACCAGATGGTCATCAGTATGGTGGGCCAGCAGAGCCGTTGGGGAAATGAGCAGTGGCAATGATCCAAGTAGGTAGCTACCATTTACCAGTCGTGTCGCAACTCTTGGCACTCTCTCAATTACAGGTCGCTCAAGCACACTTCTGTGCCGCTCGTCTGTGGTGCAACTACTCATAACCGCTCCATAATCTCTGCAGCCGCCCTACGCCCATCTGCAATGGCTGTCACCACCAGATCGGGGCCACGACTGAGGTCTCCGCCCGTAAACACCTTGCTGTTCTCTCTCTGCAGGGTCTCCAGCCATGGGGCCTTCTCCTTGACCTGACCAAAGGCAAGAATAATGATGTCACACTCCAGCAGCTCCTCAAGTCCGGCAATACCGACACCGGGGTCACCACAAAGACCATCATCCCTGGTGGAGAGGCTCATCAGTTTTACCCCACTGACCCTGCCATCCTCCCCAACAATCTCGGTCTGCGTCTTGAGGTAGAGAAAGTTCACCCCCTCCTGACTGGCCGCCAAAGCCTCCTTGGGGGCGGCACGAATCTCCCCCTCTGCCTTGCGACAGACTACCGTTACCTCAGCTGCCCGCTGACGCACGGCGCTACGAGCACAATCCATAGCAGTGTCGCCCCCGCCAAGAACCACAACTCGCCGCCCCTCTATCTGCCGGTTATTGGGATTGTCGGAATTCGGATTGGCATGGCGCAGGTAACTCAGAGAATCAAATACCCCCTCCAGATCATCTCCAGAAATCGGTACCGAGCGTGGTTTCTGTGCCCCGGTTCCGAGGAAGAGAGCATCTGCACTCTCTGCCTGAGCCCTGATCTGCTCAGTCGAACAGTGCTCCCCAAGATGGAAGACAACCCCCATCTGCTCCAGCATCTTGCGGCGATGAGTCAGGATTGACTTCTCCAGCTTGAATGAGGGGACACCGCTCAACAGCAGCCCGCCAATCTCCGACTCCTGATCATAGATCGATACTCCACAACCAGACGCTGCCAACTGCTCCGCACAGGCCAGGCCAGCCGGACCAGCACCTACAACCGCAACACTCTTGTTACCGAATTTAGTGATCCGGCTTACAGATGGCTTGATGGATATGGGGCTCTCCAGCGCCATATCAGATACTGCCCTCTCCAGTGCACCAATGGCCACCGCCCCTTCGGGCTCTGTTGCTAGGGTACATCCTCCCTCACAGAGGCGATGCTGCGGACAGAGACGGCCACAGATCTCCGGAAATGGATTGGTCTGGTGAATCACTGCCGCCGCCTCCTGAATCCTGCCGGCGGCAGCTAATCCAAGCCACTCGGGAATTTTGTTGGAGAGTGGACAGCCGTTCCGACACCCCGGAACACCACAATTTAGACAGCGCCCCGCCTGCTCCATAACCCATGAGATCTTCTCCTCTGCCTCTTGAGTCGCACCAATCTCATCCCAGTTACCAATACGCTCTGCTGCCGGCAGCAACTCTGGAAGTCTGCGTGGCAGAGGTGGCTGCGCCGTACGCTTGAGCAGATAATCTGCATCCTGTCTCAGACCGCTACGCAGCAGATTTCTCACATCCCTGAACTCCAGTGCATTGGTTGGGCAGGAGACCACACAGCGGCCACACCCCATGCAGTCCTCCAGATCGGTGACCCTCCCCTCCGCCTTGCCCTCCTCCCAGACCCGGATACCCATGTCACAGACCTGCTCACAACGCCGGCAGTCATTGCACTGCTCCTGCTCCATCTCTATGCCGTAGAAACCGGCATGGTTAAGTAGTCCGAAGGTTGCGCCGTAGGGGCAGAGGTAACGGCAGTAGAATCGATTACCCACTGCAGGCATTAGAAAGAAGGTTCCAAAATAGGTAAGTCCAACCATTGCATAGAACATGCCGACAAAGGTTACGGTCCAGGCAGATGGTGGAAACAGGGTGGCAACCAGTACTCCCATGTAGATTACAAAGAAGAACCACTTGCTGTGACGCAAGCGATGCGCCCACTTGCCACGAATAGTGCGGTCTCTAAAGGCATAGCCAACAGTCTCACGGACACCTACGCAGGGGCAGCCCCAGCCACAGACCACACGACGACCAAAGAGAAATACCAACCCCAAAACCAGGAAGAAGGTTATGGTCCCGGGCACGTGGATACTGGGAAAGATGGGCTGACTCCAGAGATAACCTACATAGGGTTCGAATCTGGGAATTAGCCACGGGATCAACCACCAGAAAATGGTGACCACAGCCACCAGCACGATCAGCCGTTTTCTAGTGTAGCTATTCTTCTCGGCCCAGATGCGCCACACCCCAAAACCGAGAATGATGGCGTATTCAGTATAGCGATTTAACCAGATTGGGCTCTCAAACCAGTAAAACCATGATTCATTTAGCCACCCCATCAAGGCCAGGGTGAAGGCCGCCATTGAGAGCCATTGAAAAAACCTGGGGTAACGGCCAGGCAGGGAGTCCTGTTCAGATACAGGACGTTCTACTGGCTGGTATATGATGGGAAATCTGTTACTTTCCATCACCACTATCCTGTCGCATACGTGTCACCACGCGCGGAATGAATGCAACCAGCGCAATCAATGCCAGTGCAATAACCCCATTCTGGATCATCGATTCACTCCCCTTCAGCGCCTCTCCTCCAGCATACCCCAGATAGGTGTAGGCAAAACATGCAGGAAGCATAAAGATCCAGCTGGCAACCACGTAGTGGAGAAACGGGATTTTGGTCAACCCCAATACATAGTTGAGCAGATTGAATGGGAAAAGCGGAACCAGCCTGGTGAAGGCGACAAAACGCCATCCCTCCTCTTCCACTCCTTCGAGGATTTTTTTCATCTTGCCTGCCGCCTTCTGCTCCACCCAGTCGGAGGCGACATAACGGGATACCAGAAAAGCAAGGGTGGCACCGATAGTGGCACCGGTAAGGTTGATCAGTGCACCAAAGATGGGGCCAAAGAGTGCGCCGCCAGCCAGAGTCAAGACTGTGCCCGGCACAAAGAGAACGGTGGCAACCGCATAGAGTACTATAAAAAATATTGGTGCCCAGAGCCCTGCCTGTTCAATCCAGAGTTCAATCTGCTGCTGGTTGATATCGCCACGCCACTGCCATGCCATGATCAGTAGTGCGACAAGAGCAATTATTAGCAGAATTTTTTTCATCTGTTATCCATTACTTTTTTAATGATTCATAAAAAGGCTGGACAAGCATCCGATCCAGCCGGTTATCACCAAAGTGGCGAAACTGCGGTAGCCCAATCTCCATCCCCTGATGCCCCTCTTCCGGTTGGGCAATGTAGGTTCCCAGCAGACGATCCCACCACGGAAGATTAAAACCGAAATTGCTATCCGTCTCTCTACGAATCACAGAGTGGTGAACCCGGTGCATATCGGGGGTAACCACAATCCAGCGCAACCAGCTATCAATGGATAGCGGCAACCTAACATTGCCATGGTTAAACATTGCGGTGGCGTTCAGCAGCACCTCAAACAGAATAACCGCTACCACAGGTGCTCCAATTAGCAGGATCACCCCAAACTTGATAACCATCGAGAGGATAATCTCGATTGGATGAAACCGTGCCCCGGTGGTGACATCGTAATCGAGATCGGCATGGTGCATACGATGCAACCTCCATAGTAGTGGAACTGCATGAAACAGCCTATGCTGTAGGTATATTGCAAAATCCAGCACCAGAAGCGCCATCACAATCTTGGTAACCACACCCAGATCAACCTGATTCATGAGCCCCCAACCCTCATCGGAGACGACCATTGCAAACCCTGCAGCGGCAACAGGAAAGAGCAGGCGCACCAACACGGTATTGATTGCTACTATCCCCAGATTGCTGCCCCATCGCACCCCACGCCCCATAGAGAGCCTGCGCCGAGGTGCAGCTAGCTCCCATAGAGCCATAACTGCAAAAATCCCAAGGAAGGCGGAGAGTCTTATAACGCTCTCATTCGCCTGCACCTGAAGAGAAAATATCTCAACCATCCCAGCCTCCTTGACAGTTTAAGTGAAGTAATGGAGTATTCATATAAATGTGCTCACATATGAGCAGTAACGCATACGATGATTTAACCACAGATTATGGAACAGGTCAAAAAGCTCTCATCACTTTTCAAGGTACTATCCGAACCCAATCGGTTGCGTATTCTCACCTCATTGGGGCTTGAGTGCAGGCCGGTATCGGCCGTGATTGCAGATACCGGATTGAGCCAGACCAACGTCTCCTTTCACCTCAGAAAGCTGAGAGAGATGAATCTGGTGCGTGGTGAAAAGAATGGAAGCTTCGTCTTCTACTGTATATCTGACCATGAACTGCTTGATCTGCTGAACCGTTTTCGGGACTGGAGCACAAAGGATTAGAAATCACGCCTGATCTCAATAAATAGGCGGTCATTGTCGCCCCAGTTGGGCGGATACTTTGCTGCGTCATACCAAATACCCCCACCAGTAGCCGACCAATTATCATCCAGATCATACGCGGCCGAGAGTCGTAGATAACCACCATCATCCAGGGAGCTGCCATTACGTAACAGCACTCCTTTAAGATGGAGGGTCTCATTGTACATTTCACGACTGTAGGCAAATACACTCTGCCAGCTATTCTCATCCACATAGTCGGTACCATCGACCAGAGAGCTCTCATAACTGTTGATATGTCGTCTCAACACCTCAAAGGAGAGCGTGGTGTCGGTGATACCGCGATACTCTCCACCCAATAAAATATCCAGTCGTGACTTCTCGGCTGCACCTGTATTGAAGTAGCGTAGTCCATCTATCACTGCCACCTCCCCCTTCCAGAGCCAGCTTCCCTCGGCAATATTAACCGCACCACCTAAATGATTTATCCGAGCATTTCTCATGACCGCTGATAAGCCGGTACCATCCTTATAAGCAGTACCATAGTTGAATCTTCCTCCATATAAGGAGAGGTCCCAGCCGCTGAAACGGCCCATGGCTGAGAGAGCATACTCTGCATCATCCAGCCCATCTCCTGGAGTGTCTGAAGGAACGGCATCACTGTCACATTTTGACTGTGTCGCCACCCCAGCCAGTGAATACTCACTACCGCATGGTGCCGACAGATTAGAACGGTTCTCTGGAATCAGTAATGCACTCCAGCGCCATAGGCCACTATAATAGTCACTCTTGACCATACCCACGGGACGACGCAGAGTCTCGATATCAACCAACCCAGGCTCACGCAGATCAATTGGATTGATAATATCGTTGACCCGTAGATAGTCGGATTGTCCCCATACCACAATCTGCCGCCCCACCTTGAGATCCAGGTCAGGGGTCAGCGACCCACGGATCCAGAGCTCACCAATCTCCTCGTCACTCTCATAGGTATCGAGCACCCCGCTGGTGTACTGGTCGCGTCCATTGATCTCGTAGGCAAAGTCGTAGCGCAGGAAGCCATCACCATGAAATTTCCAGCCATCACCAATCTCACTCTCTGCCTCAAGCCATAGCTTGGTGGATAGCCTGGTCAGGCGGTCACTGGTTGGGCTCTCACCAGCTATATTCCAGGAGCTACCGGCAATCCAGTGACCACGAATCCCCATCCCCTGCTCCTCATCCGTCCCGAACAGCCACGGTCTGGTAACAACTTCCATCTCCTCCTCTAAATCGACCACCTCCTCTCTGCTATCACTCTCAAAGCCATCCAAAACATCATCGATAGAGAGATCAACTCCCGGGTAAGGCTCATCATCAAACCCTTCGAGAGCCCCTTCAACTGCAAGCTCCCCCTCTTCGCTGACATCAAATCCAGCCAGAGCATCTTCCAGAGAGAGCTCATCCTCAGCTGCAGTGACTGTTGCTGAAATTAGCAGTAACGCCAGAACAAGACATCTGGACATTAGTCAGCGCCCTTCTCCAGACGTCGCACACTGAATATGCCTTGATCAAGGTCTTGATCATATTTAACACTGGAGTAACTAATGACCGTCTTATGCTGGGTTCTCTTCCCCTGCTTGGTGGTCATAGTTGTCTCCGTCGGGGTCCAAATACCGTCAATCTGCTCCAGCTTCTTTACATCAAGATAACGAAGTTTTCCCTTCTTCTCCAGCCAGCGTACTGCACGCACCACCACATGGTTATCCTTGCGCACAAAGACGACTGATTGCCTGTATCCAGTCTCCTTAATAATCTCTTTGGATTTTGGAACAGATTTAATCTGCCATACGGGATGACCCTTCACCTCGGTCTCTTTCATCAGGTTAAAGGTATAGTCATCAAGATCCGGATCGGTCATATCCGAGTAGTTGAAGTCCGACCCCATAAAGCTGCCGCTCTTGTCATCATTGGCGATGCGCTTGGTCTTGCGTAGTGCCGGCAGATAGAGCCACTGATCATCATCCTTGCCCGGCTCATCGTAGTCATAGGTGAGGAATCCACTGTTTTTTACATCAGAGGGGGAGAGAAAAAAGAGCAGGCTGTAGCTATCCTCACCACGGTCCTGTGACCACTTCTTCAGCTTGCGAACTCGCTCCTTTCCTCTCTTGTCGATTAGGCGCATCTCCATCTGCATCACTGCATTGTCCCCATCATCACGATCGTTGACAGCCTCCATAATCTCTCGTGCCGTAGGGGTAGCAAACGCTGCTCCAGCAACCACGGCAAGTAGAAGCAGAGTTCCGAGTCTAGTACCCCGCCCAGTAAATCCCCCATAATTATAACGGCCTAAATCGCCGATAACTGCGTTGGGAAAACTTGAAATATACGCATATTCCTGCGTTTTTCCGCCTTGTTCTCGACAATTTATGCTCGCCCTAATTACAGGGCATTTACTGGGCGGGGTACTAGCTATATTTTTCATGGTGTTACCCCTTGCTGTGGATTATTGCTCTTGCCGAATATCAGCGTCATCAGTGCGGGAGCAAGCAGTATGTCAGCCGCTAGCGCCAGGATAATTGCCAGACCGGTAAGTCCACCAAAATTGAATAGATTACTCATCTCGGAACGCATAAAGATAAAGAAGCCCAGACTAAGTACAATCGTTGTCACCACCATTGCACGCCCCGAGGTGTGGAGGGTGTGGGTTATAGCCTCTACAGTATCACCACTCTTGCGGTAGTAACGCTGGAAATTGTGCATAAAGTGAACCGTGTCATCCACCGCCAACCCCAGTGCAATACTTCCAATCAGCATGGTAAATGCATCCAACGGAAGCCCGGTCAACCCCATAACCCCAAGCACAATGGTGATCGGCAACAGGTTAGGGATCATGCTGATTAGCCCAAGTCGAAAATGACCAACCAGCAAAATCATCATCAAGGTGATCACAATCGCTGCGATTGAGTAACTCTTCACCATGCTGGTCATCATTGCATCGAGGGTACGCGCAAAGATCATCATCAGACCAGTTACACTGCTTTTCACACCCTCCCCAAAAGCCTCGTCCACGCGTTGCTGCACCTCATCCACAAGCTCCGTATAGGCACCAGCATCACGCCATGGAAGCCTTAGAGTGAGTCTGGCAGTTCGCAACTCGCTATCAACCATCTTCTCCAGATCATCAGATCCACTATTCTCAAACAGCAGCAGCTCCTGTGCCAACAGCCCCCGTTCTGTTGGAACCTTGTAGTGACTACTTCGATTTTCATTAAGAGCCTGGTTTGTCTCTCGCAGGATATCAACCACCGATATACGTTTACCGCTCCTCAGCTGACTATCTCCCTCGCCCAGGGTATCAAGGCCATCCTGCAGCCCTGCCAGACTGGCCATTA
This sequence comes from Candidatus Thiopontia autotrophica, assembly GCA_014384675.1. Classification (NCBI taxonomy): domain Bacteria; kingdom Pseudomonadati; phylum Pseudomonadota; class Gammaproteobacteria; genus Candidatus Thiopontia; species Candidatus Thiopontia autotrophica. Next base: position 20,835 of record JACNFK010000030.1, read on the forward strand.
GCTCTGGATCGTAGAGACCCTCTTGCTCCCCACTATCGACCAATATCTCAACCGAGATAGTTCCACCCATATCACGGTCAATATGTTCTGTTGCCTGGCGAATCGGTTGACTCTCCGGGAACCACTTCAGCACATCATGTTTGAACTCCAGCTGGGTAATTCCGGCGATTGCAACAACAAACAGCAGGGCAGCGGCCAACACCACCTTTGCTGAGTGGTTCGTGGCAACTGCAACAGCGTTGTTTAGCAGATGATCCATCCGGCTATTGGTTGTGTTTCCCTCCTCATCGCCCTCACCGTCCTTGATTGACACAGCACGTTGTCGAACTGGAAGAATAGCCAGTAGTAGCGGGAGCATGATAAGTGAGTAGATCATGGCAAAGAGCACACCAATACCACCAAATATTCCCAGCTCAGCCACTGCACCCAGCTCGGCAGTAGAGAAAGAGAAGAGCCCCGCAGCAGTTGTCAGGCTGGTCATCACCACCGCTAGCCCGGAGTGACTCAGAGCAAACTTAATCGCCTCACTCTTATCACCATTACGATCATAATGGCGAAAGAAGATGGAGAGAATATGGACAGAGTCACCAATACCGACTGCAAGAATAAAGGATGGCAGAATCTGGGTTGTAAGCTTGAGTGGCACCCCGGTTGCAGCCATCATGGCAATGGTTGCCGCAAGAGAGAGGATAACCACAACCAGTGGAACCACTACCCCACTCAGGCGACGAAATAGCAGAAAGAGAAAAATAAAGATGATCGCAACCATGGTGAGGGTGAACTGACGCATATCACTCTGCATCGACTTCTTGAGGATCTCCATCACTACAGGTGATCCGGCCACCTCCATAGGGAAATCCTCTCCCCGGTACTGCTCCACCAGTTTCATTACCGCCTGGACAACAGCACTGTTCTCCTCATCAGTAAGGAAGGTACGTTCAGCAGACTCGGCAATCACATCTGCCTCATCGAATCCTGCACTCAATTCATCTGTCACCTCCTCCTCAGAGAAAGCCTGGGTCTCAATCACAATGGTAGTTACAGTTCCATCCTCAGAGATCAACAGGTTTCTGTAGAAGGGGTGGGCCATGGCCGCCTCACGAAGCTGCTCCATCCCCTCCGGGGTATCGGGAAACGCCTCCATCAGATCCTCTACCAGCAGCTCATCTTCCTTGCCGATGGTGTAGCGCACATTGACCAGACTGGTTACTTCATCGAGATGAGGAACCTGCTCCTCGAGATCGTTGTGAAACTGCTTCAGTTTCTGTAGAAATGAGGGGGCAAAGAGATCGGTAGGACGCAGTGAGATAAGCACCACCTCCTCACGGCCAAACTGCTCACGAAAGCGGTTGTAATCGAGCAGAACGGGGTCATCAGCACGGAGAAAACCCTCATTTGAGGTATCGATGGTGATCTTTGGCAGATTGGATAGCAGCAGTGCCGTCAATACCAACATGGCAACCAGGGTCACCCACTTCCAGCGTATCAGTTTGCCGGCAAATGATACGAAGCCACGTTCAACAGCTGCTCTATTCATCATGATGTTCCCAAGGATTTATTGTTATTTTGGATGATCATAACAGTGAATTGTTTCCGCTGTATTTCTGAAGTTATGGTGTCTACAGTAATTCTGTTTTTCTGAGACGCAACGCATTAGTCACCACCGTTACCGAGCTCATACTCATGGCAGCAGCTGCAACTACCGGGCTCAGCATCACCCCGAAAAGCGGAAACAGCACCCCGGCGGCAACCGGAATACCCAGAGTGTTGTAGACAAAGGCACCAAACAGATTCTGTTTTATGTTGCGCATCGTGGCTCTGGAGAGGGCGATCGACTCAACCACTCCCTGCAGAGCCCCTTGCATCAGGGCAATATCTGCTGCCTCAATCGCAATATCGGTTCCGGTTCCAATGGCAATGCCCACATCTGCTTGAGCCAGTGCGGGGGCATCATTAATGCCATCCCCCACCATCGCTACCCGCTCTCCCTGCTGCTGCAGAAGTTTGATCTGATCAATCTTTGCAGATGGAAGAAGCTCTGCAGCAACCTCATCAACCCCAAGCCCCAGCTGACTGGCAACTGCCTCTGCGGTAGAGCGGTGGTCACCAGTAAGCATCATTATCCTAATCCCCATCTGACGCAGTTGATCAAGTGACTCCTTCGCACCCTCCTTGATCGGGTCTGCAATTGCCAACATTCCGGCAATCTCTCCATCATGTGCCAGATAGATTGGGGTCATCCCCGCTCTGCCCCACTCCAGGCTCTTCTCTATCCACTTATGTAGATTGACACCGTGCTCCTCCATCATTACACGGTTCCCCAGTAACAGCTTCCTGCCATCGACCTCCCCGCTGACCCCCTGCCCGGTCTCACTGTGAAAACTGGTTGCACTCTCCGATGAGATGCCACGCTCCTTTGCGGCATCCAGTATTGCCGTGGCCAGTGGATGTTCCGACCCCATCTCCAGTGAGGCCGCCATCTCCAGCAGCTCATCCTCACTCCTATTAATTGCAGGCAACATGGATACAAGACGCGGATTACCCTCGGTAATGGTGCCGGTCTTGTCCAGTACAACCGTCGTCACCTCACCAGATTGCTGCAGGGCCTCCCCATTACGAATCAGGATACCCATCCCCGCAGCACGCCCAACCCCAACCATAATGGAGATTGGAGTGGCCAGACCCAGGGCGCATGGACATGCGATAACCAACACCGTCATTGCTGCAACCATTGCATAACTGAGCTGTGGCTCCGGCCCAAACCAGAACCAGACAATAAAGCTAAGTGCTGCAACCACCACTACAATAGGTACAAACACAGCTGCAATACGATCCACCAGACGGCCAATCTCAGGCTTGCTGGCCTGTGCCTTGCGTACCATATCGATAATCTGCGCCAGTACGGTCTCTCTGCCAATATGGGTTGTGCGCATCAGGAATGTGCCGGATCCATTTATGGTGCCACCAACCACCTCACTCTCGGCCTCTTTGCCAACCGGCATCGGCTCCCCTGTCAACATCGACTCATCAACATGAGAGGAGCCCTCAAGCACCACCCCATCCAGAGGAATCTTCTCACCGGGCCGTACCCGCAGGGTCTCATCCAGCCCCACCTGTTCCAGAGGGAGATCAATCTCCTCCCCATTACGAATTACCCGTGCAGTTTTTGGCTGCAGACCAATCAGCTGTCGAATGGCAGCCGAGGTCTTGCCCCGGGCACGGGTCTCCAGTGCCGACCCGAGCGACACCAGGGCAATAATTATGACTGCCGCCTCGAAATAGGCGTGTCTGGCAAGTGATGGCACTACATTGGGATAGATCACGATAACAGTTGAGTAGAGCCAGGCGGTACCTGTCCCCATCGCAACCAGGGTATCCATGTTTCCACGACGGTTCTTGAGGGTGACCCAGGCCCCACTGAAGAAGTGACCCCCCACAACTATTAACACCAACAGGGTGATCAGGCTAATACCAAGCCAGACAACCTTCCCCTCTTCAACTGATGGCAGGAATCCTCCCATCCCCAAAATAAAAAGAATCAACCCGATAGCACCTGCAGAGATTGCCCGCCACCAGAGCCGTCTATACTCCTGTAGCTCGCGGTTCTCCTTCTCCTCCTCATCTGCCAGACTGACCAGCTCTGCCGCATTGAAGCCGGCCCCCTTGATCGCCGCAATCAGCTCCTCAACCTCAACCTCTCCCTCAATAATTGCACTGCGTTCACCAAGGTTGACGGAGGCCGCCTTGACCCCCTCAACCTGCTGCAGTGCATCCTCGACTGCAGAGACACAGCCTGCACAGACCATTCCGGAGATGGAGAGACGTGTTTCGGTACTCATTTCAGCAGCGGCCTAACAAACCACTCAAAGTGGCGTTCGGAGAATGAGCCATTCTGGCTCATGGAGACAGTGCCATCCTGGTCTACCACAAACAGATACGGGATCACCCCGGTTTCATTCCCCCAGCGTTTCATCAGTGTTGGATGCTGTTCAGGGTCGGCAACCAGTACTGGATAGGTGATCTCCAGTGAGCGGGCATAATTTTTTACCTTCTTACCCTCATCAAATCCAATCCCGATAATCTGCAACCCCTGGGGGCCATACTCCTCCTGCAACTTGATAAGATGTGGAACCTCATAACGGCATGGTGCACACCAGGTGGCGAAAAAGTTTACCATCAGCACCTTTCCTCTCCATTCGCTCAGATTTCTCTCATTGTCGGCATTATCCAGCAGCACAAATGGTGGGAGCTCACTCCAGACATTCTTGCCATCAATCTTCTCTGCCGCTACCGACAGAGAGACTATTGATAACAGCAGTACAGCCCACAATCTTTTCATCTACCCATTTCTCTCTTTCCATATCCCGTAAACCTTGTCTGACCAGTGCGTCTGTATCCATGCCAGAATAGAATCAATCTCTTCTGCAGACAACACATCCTTAAATGGCGGCATCTGTCCCCCCAAAGGAACCCCTCCATCCCTTACAGTTTTTTGCAACAAACTCAATGGATGATGCCATGCATGTGCACTACCATCGAGCGGTGGTGGTGGATAATTCCCATTCTCGTCAGTCTCTCTCCAGTTTGGTATGGATGCAGCTTCTGGCCCATGACAACTGGCACAATGAGTTTGAAATAACGGGCCACCCTCTGCAACCTGCCTCTCTGTGTACCAACGACCACTGGCACCTGCACCCTTATCCTCAGATAAAAATGGTTGAGCCACAATAAACCCCAAAACGAGAACCAGCACAGAGAGTGCCAACAATACTTTTCTATTCATTTTCAGTTATTCCTACCAATATTTTCTAGTATAGATTATTTGTCTGCTGTAGCCATCGTATAAAAGAGATGATTCGGGTTACATCTCTCTTTTTTATCCCCTCTACTGGCGGCATATCGCCAAACTTCCAGTGATGGGCTTTAACTCCGCTCATGGCTGCACGGTAGAAGGCGTTGTCACCATGATGTGAAGGCTTGTAATAGTTATGTATCAATGGCGGCCCCTGCTCCGTTCCCCGCGCCCACTCTCCGTGACACTGAGAACAGTTCTGTTTGAACTTACCCATTCCAACTGCCTGCTTGAATGGAACTCTAGTTCCATTATCAGTAGTTGCTGCACTGAGAACAGATGAAATTGTCAATAATATTGCCACTAAAGTCAGCTGTTTAATCATCATAAAATACCTCCCTGTTTCTGTTTTACTTAATAACACCAGCTTGCTGCTGTTCCTCTCTTACAAATGCCACAATATCTCCCACCTGTTCAGGAGAGATGCCAGTCAACATCGGCATGTCTCCATATTTCCAGTGGTGCTGCCTTACCCCATTTTTTACTGCGTGGAAGAACGCAAGATCCGCATGATGAGAAGGCGCATATGTACGGTCAAGCAGTGGTGGCCCCTCTGGACCACCATTCAATGCTGACCCATGACAGCGCGCACAGACCGCCTGATAACTAGCCTTACCATCTACCACACTGGCCTGATAACCAATGGCAGGAAGGAAGTTGCGTGCACGTACTTTTTCTGGATCCAGAAAATCACAGGCCGACAGAAGAATTGCTGAGAGAAGCAGCACAACAATCTTAACCATTAATATGAGGTCCTAATGTTTACCTTTTCACATAAACCGTAATCTTTTTGGATACCAGGTTCTCAAAATGGGTATGCTCTTCATCAGCCACAATCAACTGCAAGGTATGCTCACCTGGAGAGAGCTCAAGCGTGGTCTCACGCTCTCCTGCAGAAAATCGCAGATGCTTGTCTGATTCCATCATCGGCTCATCAAGTGTTGGAATGGCATCCGTATCCACCATCAGATGAAAGTGTCCGCTATTGTGTTTGTCTACGCCAGCCGGTGCAATCTTCACCTCAGGAGCTGAAAATATAACCTTGAATGGACTCTCTACCACTGCAAGATTTTGTGGGCTAGCAATGGCCACACGTTCACCACGTTCATAACTGCCGTGCGCGAGAACTGAACCACTCACCAAAGTCGCTATCATCATTGGTGTAATTACTATTTTTCCATATTTCATTTCTGGTTGATTCCTCTGGTCTGTTATTAATTTTATTTACATACATTGCATGTGTCGTGGTCCCTGACAATCTCTAATGCGCTCACCCCACAAACTTTTGATATAGGCAACAAGGTGGCTGGCATCTGCTTTTGTGACTCCAAGATCTCCCCAGGCAGGCATCCTGCTCTGTCGTGAAGATCCTTCAAGAATGGTTTTCATCAGTGCCTCATCAGTGTGATGCCAGGCATGTGCAGACTCATCAAGGGGTGGAGCCATCAGGTAGTCACGATTAGTCAGTGCCTCGATGGTATAGGTCTCGCCAATTCCGGCAATACCATGACAGCTTTGACACTTCTCGTTAAACAACTTTTCACCCCTTCTCTCCACCATGGTTTTGACTTTTGGAAAGCCATCCGCACGAACCCAGCTCTCTCCACCATCATCAGAGATAATTTGTTTGCCGTATTGGTTACGAGCAACCAATCTATTTATCTCCCCCTCTTCGCTAGAGAGTGAAACAAGAAACTGAGTACCCATTTGATTATTTATCAGCGACCACTCGGTCTCATCTCCTCGTATGCTAAACAACCCCTTACCAACCACAAAAGCATAGAGATTCTCATTGTCAAACGTGGTAATCATGGTTACCGGTAGTGGAAATGGATACGAGCGTTTCCAAAACTTGCCGCCATCCTCACTTACGAAGAGGCCACTCTCAGTTCCTGCATACTGTAGACCTGAAGCATGTTTAATAATGGTCTTTTGCTCTGGCAACTGTTCGAAGGAGAACTGTCGCTCCATATCAACTGGTTGTGTATGGTTAGCATAAACCTCATCCCCAGATAACAGAGAATATCCAGTCACCCCCGCTATCACGACTACTACCACAGCCAGCACTGTGACCATCCTTGATCTGGACTCCTTTCTATTCACTACTTGTTTCCTTATTCAAAAAAAAATCCTGCAAGAACTCTTAGGCTTGCAGAATTCAGGTTGTTTGACAGTTATCGATTACGCTGCAACTCAACAAGCTCCTTGAGTGATGCATCTATTCCAGCCAGATGGCCTTCAACTGCCTTCATATGGCTCTGCTTTGACGCCATCATCTGTTGCATCAGCTGAGGGTTCATCATTGAGCTGTGTCGGTTACCCATCATTCCATATGGATACTGTTGCTGATAACCCATGGGGTTTCTCCACTGCTGCCCACTCATCATCGGCATTTGTTGCCGATTACCCATCATTCCCTGCATCATCTGCGGGTTCATCCCCTGCATCATCTGAGGATTTATTGGCACCTGACTCTGCTCACTATCCGCCATAACAGGAACTGAAAACGCCATGGATGCTAGAGCTGCTATAACCATTTTTGAACTTTTCATAATACTTCTCCTTGTTTCATGATTAAAATATAGTGACTCGTAACGTGAGTCATACGGAACGCTTTACCCTTAGGGAGGAGTATGAACAGGGCTGGCGGCTCAAACCATTTGATCTTGCAACCCAGAATACTCCCCGAATGTAACTGCAGTTTGTCTCAAAACAGCTTTTTTGTAAGCGTATGTAACAATCCGCCACATAATTACAGCCGGTTACAAAACAGCAGAGATTTCTTCAATAACTGCGCTATGATGAGTGCATGAAGAGCAATCAAAACGCATGGCTGGTAAAGAGGGTGTTCCATGTTGCCTCCTCATCCGGGAGGTTGGAACAGCTTCCAGATGTGCTGGATATTGTCTGGAACAGTAGAGGTAACAAGCTCTATCTGACGTATGACATTCGCACCACGGATTACCTGACTGTTCTGAACCATCTCTCTAATGCCGACGTTATAGTACGGCAGACCTTCTGGTCCAGATTGCTCGGAAAATTTCATCAATACAGTGACAGGACCGGACGAGAAAATGCATCTGCTCGCCCTGCTCCCTGTTGCAACAAACCACCTAAATAGAGGATAGCACCATGATGGATACTTTTATGTCTGGCGGCTTCGGATGGATCTTCTGGATCCTCATCATCGCACTGATCTTCTGGCTGGCCAACACACGGGGTCAGGGAGGTGATAGCTCACACACTGCCCAGCAAAAGACGGCTCGAGAGATGCTCGATGAGGAGTATGCACTTGGGAAAATTGATCGGGACAGCTATCTGCAGAAGAGAGCGGATCTCTCCAGCTAGGACAGCTCAGTCGGATTTCTCTCTCCAGACGGTGACCTGATTGGCTGCAAAGTTAGCAACAAACAGGGTTCCGCTTGCATCCACATCCAGCGCGATTGCGCTGTGAGATGGCTCTTCGGCTGGCAACGTAAAGGACGTGATGAACTTCCCATCCGGGGTAAACTTTTGCACACGGTTATTGTAGAAATCAGCCACAAAAACATCTCCCTCTGGACCGACCGCGATACTGGTCACCACCGAGAACCAGCCATCCAGTGAGCCATGGATATTCATGGCAAAGGGGCCACCCCATTTGCGGATCAGTACCCCCTGAGCGGAAAACTGCTGAATACGATCATTGTAACCATCAGCCACGTAGAGGGTTCCATCCTCGCCCGTTGCAACATCGGTGGGATAGCTGAATTCACCCCCCCAGAACCCGCTCTCTCCCGGGGTTCCAATCTGGCTGATAAGTGCCCCCTCGGGGGTTAGCTCAGCAATCCGATGGTTGTAAAAATCGGCCACAAAGAGGTTCCCCTGTTTAGAGAAGGCAACACCTCCCGGCCCATTCAGCAACATATCTTCATCACTGGTCTGAATGGTGCGCAGATACTCCCCTTTCTGACTGTAGACCTGGATCCGCTCATGCCAGTAGTCCGCCACATAGAGCCGGCCATCGTGAAGCTCCAGATTCATCGGGCGCCCAAGACGCGCTTGCTTCTCTCCACTGTTTCCAAACTCTCTCAGAAAAGCACCCTGGTGGTTGAATACCTGAATTCTCCCATTCCGGGCATCACTGACAAACACCTCTGACTCACTGACCGCCACCCCGGTCGGCTCATTGAACTCCCCTGCTCCGGTACCGAAACTCCCCCATGCGTGAATCTGTTGATACTCCGCCGCCATAACTGTGGCAGGGAATGAGATCAGCAAAAGTGCGGTTATTATCCTACCTATATGAATAACTGCAGAGGTGATGGCACTCTTACACAGGCAACCGTCTGTGGTCAGGACGGCCACAGTCGAGCGCCACATGGATGTGCTTGAGTATGTTGCATGGGTAAGAGTGCCATCACCTCTGTAACTATTGATATTATCGAGCACGCTCAACAACCCCTCGATAGCTGAAGCCGGAATCATCAAAGATCTGTTTGAGCTGATCTTCGGTAAAACGCACCCCCTCTTGGGTATCCACAATCACCAACCCTCTTTTCAGGTCGATATCAACCCTCTCAACCCCCTCCGTTTTCATGAAGTTCTTCTCTATGCCATAGGCACAGAATGGGCAGGCCAATCCATCCACCCGCATCTCATATTGCACTCCTGCTGCAAACAGTGAGGTTGCCCAGCCACTCATCAAAAACATTGCGGCTATAACTATTCTCTTAACTATTCTATTCATTATCCTGCTCCTCATAGATGCCACTCAACCACCAGCTTTGCCCGTAGATCGGACTCCTCCTGAGCCCCATTCAGATCATGCGAAATGGGAATCTGCACCCCGGCTTTCACTGCCATATTGCGTTGTGTCCAGAAGATTCCCGGGGAGAGAAACCACTCATCTCCTCCTGTATTGGCAAGCGCTGCCCCATTCTGCTCATTTCTCTCTGACAGCTCCCCATTGAGCTCCAGCAACCAGACCGTATCCGGCTCACGATAAACAGGCGAGGTTGGACGATAACCACCCACCAAATCAACCATCCAGCGCCCCCCCTTGCGCAGCCCTGCCGAATTCTCGCCATTGTGGCGATAACGCAGCGCCCCCCAGCGGTACCATTTGATCCCCTCATAGCCATAGGAGAGACCTCCAATCCAGTCGGTTGTACCACTTCCCAGCGCGGGACTCTTGCCTCCTTTGGCGCTATCACTCTTTACCTTGAGATGAACCGCCGCAGCCTCTTGAAGCCCCAGGCTATCCTCCCGCCAGAATCGATATTTGGTAAAGAGTTTGAGATCACCAGCACCATCAGACTCAGCGCCATCCTCCTCTTTGGTCACATAGGGGATCTCCGCCCCCACTGCAAGATCTCCGGTTACCCCATAGAGCAGCTCTAACGCACTCTCCAGCTCCTTTTCTGAACCGGCCTTCTCATAGTGAACCTCGATGGCTGTCTCTACGCCCCCCTTGTAGATGGTGTGAGGACCGATCCCGAAGATGGGGTCATGGGCTAAAGCTGCCATTGGTAATATCAACAACAGTAGCAACCTCCAGAGACTGGCCCGCACTTTTCTACTACCCATTGAATACCCCCTGTTTTAGATGACTGTTATCTCCATCACGATCGTGGAATCTCAAGCTCTGCTGCCACCCCTCCCTCAGGGCGATTCTTAAGAATCAGTTCGCCGCCATGGGCGCGGGCAATATTTCTTGCAATGCTAAGACCTAGACCGGTTCCACCTGACTCCCTGCTTCTTGATTTTTCTACCCGATAGAAGGGCTCAAAGACCTTCTCCAACTCTTCTGCAGGAATTGTTGCCCCATCGCTATTTACAACAATCAATAATCGATCATCCAATTCATCCAGCTTTACCCAGACCCTCCCACCTCCATGACGGGTTCCATTCTCCAACAGGTTGGTGAGACAACGTTTGAGCTGAACCAGTCGGCCACGGATCGGCTCCGTCACCTGCCCCTTGATATCAAATCGAATACCGAGTGGCTCCAGATCCTCCTGCAGACTCTCCAGCAGTGCCTGCATGTCGATCTGCTGCATCGGCTCTGGGTTCTCTGTTCCCCGCATAAAATCAAGCGTGGAGACCACCATCTCCTCCATGTGATCAAGATCGGTTTCGATATCAGCACGGATGCGATCATCCTCCAGCATCTCGCTGCGCAGCCGCAGGCGGGTAATGGGTGTCTTTAGGTCGTGAGAGACGGCCGAGAGGATCCGTGCCCGATCCCCGATATAGCGACTCAGCCGCTGCTGCATGGTATTGAATGCCTCTGCCGCCTGCCTTACCTCTTTAGGTCCATTGATCTCCAGTGGAGATCGCCGAATATCCTTGCCCAGCGCCTCAGCCGCATCAGATAACAATGACAGTGGTCTTGTTACCCAACGAACTGCAATCCAGGTCAAAATAAGAACAGAAAAAAGTAGCAGAGAGAGTGCAACGACCATACGGGTAGGCCATGCAAAAACCTTCTTGGGAATATGGTAGTGGAAGTCGACCCATACCCCATCACTCAATCTGACCTGAACATGAAATGATTTAACCTTCTGCTGTTCCATCCCCCACATATTTTGCATTCTCATCCGATGAGACATCATTTCACGCATCCCGGTATGAGGCCCATTCATATCTTCATATCCAACAGCAACAGGAATTACCGTCTCAACTACCTCAACATGAGCCTCATGTCCTGGAGGTAGACTCTTCTGAAGATACTCCTTAAAAAGCAGATATAGCTGTTCATTCTCAACCTCTTTCTGCTTATGAAATTTAATATATTTTGAGGTCAACACCACTTCCAAAGGGAAACCATTTAGCGCTTCAACCATTTTTTCGCGCTCTATATCAGTCATCGGATCCAGCAACTCCACGATAGAGCCTATTCTCTCTGCACTGCCTGCACCCATGGTCTGGTGCAATACGGTGTCTCGATCATAAAGATGTACCAGTGCACTGAGCAGCTGCGGCACCATCAGTCCAATCAGCAGAATTGCCAATAGACGACCGTACAAGGATTCAGGTATCAATCTCATGGAAATCTACGCAAAAGTTATCTCGGGCACAAAACGGTACCCCTCTCCACGCATGGTATGAATGATTGCCGGCTTTTTGGGGTCCTCTCTCAATCTTTTCCTGAGACGCCCCACCAGCACATCAATGCTGCGATCAAATGGCTGTGCCTCTCTGCCCTGACTGAACTCCAGCAGCTGGTCCCGACTCAAGACTCGTCCAGGATGCTCTATAAAGACCTTCAGCAGACGGAATTCGCCACCACTGAGCGGAACAACAACTCCGTCAGGGGATATCAGGTGGTGTTGCTGGAGGTTCAGATGCCAGTCAGCAAAAAGAGCCTCTGTCGCCTCATCCTGCAGGGGGGCCTCCGGCAAGCTGGAGCTACGGCGAAGTACACTCTTGATCCTGGCCAGCAGCTCCCTGGGGTTGAACGGCTTGGAGATATAGTCATCTGCCCCCATCTCCAGTCCAAGAATTCGGTCAGTCTCCTCCCCCATGGCGGTCAACATAACCACCGGAATATTTGAGTGGCCACGCAGCTTTCTGAGCAGCTCCAGACCATCATCTCCGGGCATCATGAGGTCCAGAATAATCAGATCAATCGGGGCCTGTTCAAGAGCAGAGAACATCTCCCTGCCGCCCGCAGCGGTCGAGAGACGATAGCCTGCCCTCTCCAGATACTCTCTAAGCAGACGACGGATCTCTGGATCATCATCAACAACCAGCAGATGGCCAGATTTTGTCACTGTTACTGTACGGGATATCCAAGCTCAGCCAGCTTCTCTGTGACTGACTGCATCACACCCTCATCCAAACCAAGGGTTACCGTCTTATCTTCTACGTTGACCTTCACATAGTCGACTCCATCCATCTCCGAGAGGCTGGTCTCGATAGTGTTGGCACATCCACCACACATTACATTAGCCACAGTTACTGTCTGCATTTTATTATCCTATTTCATTTATATATCAAGTGATTATTTGGTTTATTTAATGTTATTTGCGCATCTTACCTGATGCGATATCCAGCATGGCAAGCGACACACGCTGCGGTTACCTGATTCAATGAATCATAAGCGGCCAGGCGATCTCCCTCTTCGGCAGTGCGAGCAAATCGGCTTGCGGCCCTGTGCATGCCAGTTCCAATTGCCCCCATCTGCTGCGGCATAAATTTTGCCATATGTCCCGCACCATGCAGACTCAGTGAACTCATACCCAGGCGCTCCTCTGCAATAGATGAGGCCTTGTCCAGCTCGTCTTTGGAGAGCGCAGTCAAAATCTCATGGATAGCCAACACATGGTCCCGCATGTTACCCATCATATGCTCCTGCATCATCTCCGGCATCTGCACCATCTCCCTGTTATCAGCCTGGGCGTTACCTGCAATAGTGGCAACGACAACTGTCGATAACAAAAAAACAACTTTTCTCATCAAAACTCTCCTTTGGACAAAAGATTAACGTTAGTATCTACATGAAACTGTATTAAAGGAAGACACTCTAACAGGACATTGGTTCCAATATAACTCAACTCAAGGAGGAGATCAGGATGAATCGAAACATAAAAATTATTGCTGCTATAACACTGTCAGCAACAGTAGCTTTTGTTGCCTGGATTGGTGCAGGCACAGAGACAGCCACCGCAGCCCCTATTGTCGAAGTTTACAAATCACCCACCTGCGGTTGCTGCAAGGACTGGGTAACTCATATGCGGGAGAATGGCTTTGAGGTAAATGTTCACAATACCAATGATGTAGCCCCCATTAAAAAAGAGGCTGGAGTCCCTCAACGTCTGAGCAGCTGCCACACTGCAATGGTTGATGGATATGTTATTGAAGGCCATGTTCCTGCTGATGATGTAAAACGAATGCTAACCGAACGTCCTGCAATTCTCGGGATCTCTGCTCCCGGTATGCCGGTTGGATCTCCAGGTATGGAGATGGGCGACAGAAAAGATCCTTATTCAGTTGTGACGTTTGATAATGACGGCAAGGTCACTCTGTTCAGTCGCCATTAGGGCATATCTGAAAAACCTCCAATATTGACCGATTCGATAACTCTGGGGGGGCTGTTTCTCTCTGCACTGCTCTCTTCCACCCTGTTGCCAGGTAGCTCAGAGGCTGTTTTGCTTCTGCTCGATCAAAATTCAACCCATACAGATTTCACCCTGTTATGGGTTGCTACTGTCGGCAACACAATTGGCGGCATCTCTACCTGGGGCATTGGATGGCTTGTCGCAAAAAAGTGGAACTCTGACAGACTGAAGCAGAAGGTTAATCCAAAATCACTCCACTGGATCAAACAGCATGGGGCACCTGTTCTCCTCCTGTCGTGGCTACCAGTGATTGGTGATGGACTCTGCCTGGCAGCAGGATGGTTTAGGTTGCCTTTTATCTCTGTTGCCATCTTTATCGGTATTGGCAAGGCGGCACGTTACGCAATCCTTTTGTGGCTTCTCTAAGGAGCTGTCCAGAAATATTTGAAAAACCAGTTCGGACACTACAGTTTACCCCCTATGGAATACGGATAACTGCGGAGACAATCCCAAGAATTTTAACATCCTCATTACGCAGAAATATTGGTGCCATTGTGGAGTTGGCCGGCTGTAGTCGCACCCCATCTTTCTCTATATATAGTTTTTTCAGGGTTACCTCTTCATTGTTTATCATCGCCACAACCGACTGACCATTGGCTGCGCTCTCCTGACGCTCAACTACAATAACATCTCCATCCTGAATATTATCTTCAACCATCGACTCTCCAACCACACGGAGCGCATAGGTATCCTTGCGCACCATATTCTGTGGTACCGAGATCATCTGCTGGTCTTCTACCGCCTCTATTGGTAGTCCAGCTGTAATCTTTCCCAGTAGTGGAATCTCTACCAGGGGCTCTGCAATAAACTCTTCCGACTCAAAATTTCCACTCCAGAGAGGACGAGCTCCCTTTGGGGTTAACAGATGCAGACTTGCGCTCATAACAATCTCCTCTTTGTTGCTTAGAAAGCTCTGATTAAGTCACTTCGTGACCCAATCAGATCTCCTTTACAAGTTATTCTATGGGGGAAGGGTTATGGTTCAGTATGTTACAACAACACCTATAGAGCCCTTCCCCCAAACCCCCATCCCATTAAGCTTTTTCAGAGGCTCCCTTACTATTGTTCTTTATTTGTTTTCCATGTATACTAACAGAACATAAAGAGAACGCAACTAATAGTTTAGATAAAAAATAGCGGAGAACCATGATGGAACTGCCACCCATTACCAGAAAACAGCGCGAGATCTACGAATACCTGCATGAACATCAGGATGAATTTCGTGACAATCCTCCCAGTCTGGATCAACTCTGTCACCACCTTGGACTTAAATCCAGAGGGTCACTCCACAAACATATTCACGCACTGATTGACGTTAACCTGGTAGAGCCACTTGAGGGTCTTCATAGAGGCATAAGATTGACCCCGCAACAGGATGATCACAGTGAAAATGAGCTTCCATTTGTTGGGCGTATCGCCGCTGGTCTTCCGATTGAGGCCATTGAGGATGTAGAGAGAATTGAGGTCCCTGAACAGTTGCGCACAGGAAATGAGTGTTTTGTTCTTCAGGTCAAGGGGGAGTCGATGATTGATGCTGGAATTCTGGAGGGAGACCACGTAATTATCGAAAAACGCAGCAGCGCAAGAAATGGGGATGTTGTTGTTGCACTAATTGATGGTGAGGAGGCCACACTGAAAACAATCGAACAACACCCAGAACAGGTAATTCTCCATCCAGCCAATTCAACCATGGAACCATTCACCTACCGTCCAGATCAGGTTGAGATTCAGGGGGTGCTGGTTGGACAGATGCGTAGTTATCTGTGACCTAACAGTAACCAATTTGGGGTATTTTTGACGCAGATCAATCCAGCAGAAGATATCAATTGTGGATGAGAGGATATACGTGTAAATTGTAAATCACATCATGACTTAGTTTCTGATGTAACTCCTTTGGTAGTGAAAGGTTTTGCCCTTTCAATTTAACCACCCCTCTCGGGGTGGTTTTTTTTATCCTGATTTAGCTTATCACTCAACTGACTCTGCTGGTGCGCTCTCCTCTGCCCTCTTTCTTGACGGAAAACGTTCGTCCAAAGATGGTAAATCTTTCAGAGGTGGCAACGGCTTAATATCTTCAAAAGAGTGTCGCTCTGCTGGTCTACCCCCCCAACCTTGTGGACCGCCCCATCCCCCCATCGGTGATGAGTTTCCACCCCAAGAAGGCATTCCTCCCCAGTTACCACCGCGATTGCCGCCCCAGGGCATCCCTCCCCAGTTACCGCCACGATTGCCGCCCCAGGGAACTCCTCCCCAGTTACCACCACGGTTTCCACCCCAGGGCATTCCCCCCCAGTTACCACCGCGATTTCCGCCTCCCCAAGGGTTCCCCCAACCACTTGGGCCACTGCCCCAGCCCCCAGGACCACCCCATCCACCACCAGGGTTACCCATATTCATATTGTTTGGCATACCCCACGAGCTTGGCCCATCCATATTCATACTGCTTGGACCATCTGGCATACCACCCCAATTGTCCCCTTTCATAGGTCCTCTCATATCTCCCATATCAAATGCATTCGCGGTAGTAGCAACAAAAGCGACTACTCCAAACAGGGTAACAACAGAGAGTTTCTTTGACTGTTTCATAGATATCCAAGCTCCTTAACGGCGTTATTATTAGATTCAGGCTTCTCAACAAAAGAGAGCACAATAGACAAGCTAACATCTTGTGGATGTCTATTCAAATCCTTTTCAATGAACACTTGACACCACTCCCAGATCCCATAAAAATGGGGGTATCTTTTTTGACAATTACCTGGGGGTTCATGATGAAGAAAATTCTACTTTCAACACTTGCTGCAGCATCTATTGCTATCACATCTACAGCTAGTGCCGGTTGGTTTGGCAGCAACAATGACGGCTGGGGTGGTTATGATGACGATAACGACTGGCCTGAGTGGACTCCAATGTACTGGATGGAGGAGATGATGGACGAGTGGGATGATGATGACGACGATGACTACTATCGTTACGGCTACGGCGGCTATGGAAACCCTGGATACGCTCCAGGATATGGTGGTTACGGTCCAGCACCTTATGCGCCAGCACCTCGCTACGCTCCACCAGCAGCACCTCGCGCACCAGCACCAGCTGCTCCTGAATAAATAGCGACAAAAACTTTATTCAACAAAACCGACTGAGTCACTCAGTCGGTTTTTTTGCGCCTCTCTATTCCCAACCATTACAGGAGATCGCCACCCATGTGGTTTAAAAATGTCACTCTTTTCCACCTAAGCAATCCATTTAGAGTATCCGTAGAGTCCCTGGAGGAGAAGCTCGCAAAGAAGGTATCACGGGAGTGTGGGGCACTGGAGATGTCGACATTGGGGTGGGGATCCCCCATACCAGACGGTGATGCATTAACTCTATCTCTTGATGGTGCCATTCTTGTTGCAGCAAAAAAGAGGGAGAAAATACTCCCTGCTACTGTTGTTCGTGAAGCACTAAATGAGCGAATTCAACAGATTGAGTCAACAGAAGAGCGTGAGGTTAAAAATAGAGAGAAGCAGAGACTACGTGACGAAATTACTGTGGAGATGCTACCCCGTGCCTTTTCCAGATCTCGTACAACATACGCAATTATCGACCCAGACAATGGTTGGTTGCTGGTAGATACAGCCAGCCGTTCCCGTGCAGAGGAGCTAACAGTTCTGCTGCGTGAAACCCTGGGGTCTCTGGAGATAACCAACCCCGATACAGAGCTGTCCCCTGCCGGAGCGATGAGTCAGTGGCTCTTCCATGATACTGCCCCTGCAGGCTTCACCCTGGATGATGAGTGTGAGATTCGTGAAAACGATGAGCATGGAGGAATAATCCGCTGTAAAAATATCGATATTACTCAGGGTGCTGTGCGCAAACATCTTGAATCACAGAGTCACGTGGTACGTCTGGCCATGAGTTGGGATGATCGTGTCTCATTTATTCTGGATCAAGACTTGACCATCAAAAGGATAAGACCACTTGAGCTTATTGATAATATGCGCCAGGAGACCAAGGATGAGGAAGATGCAGAGCTCTTTTTCCTGGCCGACATGATGTTATTTCATGATGAGATCAGTAATCTGCTGATACGGTTGTTTGAGCTGCTATCTACTGAACAAGCTTAAGAAGTCTGTTATTTAGTCTCTCCACCTGATCGCGCACCGTTGCGGCCTCCTCAAACTCCAGGTTTCTGGCATGTTGATACATCTCTTTCTCAAGTCGGTCGATCTCTCTCTGTATTAGCTTGGGATCATCTCCACCATAGACTGCGGACTCTTCTGCAACTTTTCTCCCACCTCTCCTGCCCTTGAGGGAGCCTGGTGAGGTCTCAAGAATATTGGAGACAGCCTTGCGGATGGTTTGAGGCGTAATGTTATGCTCTTCATTATACTGTCGCTGCTTCTGTCGTCTCCTCTCTGTCTCCTCAATTGCCCTCTGCATTGACCCTGTCATCTTCTCCCCATAGAGAATTGCCTTGCCATTTATGTTTCTTGCAGCACGGCCAATGGTCTGTATCAGTGATCTGTCGGAACGGAGAAAACCCTCCTTGTCAGCATCAAGAATAGCTACCAGAGATACCTCTGGCATATCCAACCCCTCACGCAGCAGGTTAATCCCCACCAACACATCAAACTCACCAAGTCGCAAGTCACGGATAATCTCGACGCGCTCCACTGTCTCGATATCTGAGTGGAGATACCGTACTGCCACCTGATGTTCCGCAAGATAATCTGTCAAATCCTCTGCCATACGCTTGGTCAAAGTAGTTACCAACACTCTCTCACCAACAGCAACACGTTTGCGGATTTCGCTCAAAAGATCATCCACCTGAGTGGTTGCCGGACGCACCTCAACCTCTGGATCGAGCAGCCCTGTGGGGCGCACCACCTGCTCAACAATATCATCCCCAGCATGCTCCAGCTCGTACTGCCCCGGGGTTGCCGAGACATGAATAATCTGTGGGGCCAGCAACTCAAACTCATCAAATTTTAGTGGGCGATTATCTAGCGCCGACGGTAGCCGGAACCCATGTTCCACCAGAGTCTCTTTTCTTGATCTGTCACCACGGTACATGCCACCAATCTGCGGAATAGTTACATGGCTCTCATCCGCAACCAGCAGGGCGTTATCTGGCAGGTAATCCATCAGGGTTGGCGGAGATTCACCCGGATTTCGACCAGACAGATACCTGGAGTAGTTCTCGATACCGGAGCAGTATCCCAGCTCCAGCATCATCTCAATATCATATTTTACCCGCTGCTCCAGTCTCTGTGCCTCAACCAGCTTGTTAAGGTCACGCAACTGAGCAAGACGCTCTTTTAGCTCTACCTTTATCTTTTCAATAGCATCAAGAATTGTTTGACGGGGTGTAACGTAATGGCTCTTTGGATAGATCGTAACTCTTGGTAGTTTATGAAGAACCTCTCCTGTCAGGGGATCAAAACGTGATATCCCCTCCAGCTCCTCGTCGAACAGCTCCAGCCTTATGGCCTCCCTCTCGGAGTCTGCCGGAAAGATATCAATAATCTCCCCTCTCACCCTAAAGGTGCCGCGTCGCAATTCGACATCATTACGTGTGTACTGCAACTCAGCAAGACGACGCAGGATAGAGTGGCGATCAACCAGCTCCCCGCGTGACAGATGGAGCACCATTCCCAGATAGAGTTTTGGATCACCCAGGCCATAAATTGCAGAAACTGTTGCAACTATTATGGAGTCATCTCTCTCCAGCAGTGACTTGGTGGCAGAGAGGCGCATCTGCTCAATATGCTCATTGATTGATGCATCCTTCTCAATAAAGGTATCAGTGGTCGGAACATAGGCCTCCGGTTGATAGTAGTCATAATAGGAGACGAAATACTCAACCGAATTGTTGGGGAAAAACTCCTTCATCTCTCCATACAACTGTGCAGCCAGGGTCTTGTTTGGGGCCATTAAAACGGTTGGGCGCTGTGTCTGCTCAATTACATTGGCAATGGTATATGTCTTGCCTGAACCTGTTACCCCCAATAGAACCTGATGCGCCAACCCGTCATTCAGCCCTTCCACCAACGCCTTGATTGCAGCGGGTTGATCACCGGATGGTTTGAATGTGGAGACAAGCTGTAGAGGACGTTCACTCATTGCTTTATTGTAACTGTGCAGAATAGAGGGCGTTGAAGTATAGTATCGTCCATTAGTTAAACCACCTTTTTTACCAATTTATTTTCTGGAGAATCTGCCTTGAGCTCTCTGCATGACATACCGCTTTCTGATCGAGTACAACGCGTAAAACCATCCCCTACACTTGCTGTTACAGCACTGGCTGCAAGGCTGCGAAGTGAGGGCAAGGATATTATTGGGCTGGGGGCAGGTGAGCCTGACTTTGACACCCCAGACCATATTAAATCGTCTGCTAAAGATGCAATTACAGATGGCTTTACCAAATATACAGCGGTCGATGGCACCCCCTCTCTGAAACAGGCCGTAATCAACAAATTCAAAAGAGAGAATGGCGTTGGGTATGAGATGAATCAGGTTATGGTGAGCACTGGAGGCAAACAGGTTTTCTACAATCTATGCCAGGCCCTGCTTAATCCTGGTGATGAGGTAATCATTCCTGCCCCATACTGGGTCTCATATCCAGATATAGTGATGCTTGCAGATGCTACTCCTGTAATTGTCTCTGCTGGAATTGAGCAGGAGTTCAAGATTACCCCTGAGCAGCTAGAGGCCGCAATCACCCCGAATACCAAACTTTTTGTCCACAACACCCCATCCAACCCAACCAGCGTCATGTATACGGCAGATGAACTGGCTGCACTGGGTGAGGTACTAGAACATCACCCCCACGTAATTGTTGCGACTGATGACATCTATGAACATATCCTTCTGGGGGATATTCCTTTCAGCAACCTGTTGATGGCAAATCCCAACCTCTATGACCGTACAGTCATGATGAACGGGGTCTCCAAAGGGTACTCCATGACTGGATGGAGAATAGGATATGCCGGCGGCCCGCCAAAACTGATTGGTGCAATGAAAAAGGTTCAGTCACAAAGCACATCAAACCCCACATCAATCGCACAGGTCGCTGCTGAGACCGCCCTGAATGGGGACCGTGAATGTATAGACATCATGAATGAGTCATTTCGTGAGCGTAACCACTTTGTGGTCGAGAGCCTGAACAATATTCCTGGCGTCCACTGCCTGCTATCACAAGGAGCCTTCTATGCATTTGCCAATGTAGAGGGAGTTATTAACCGTATGGATGATATCTCCAACGATACAGAATTATCAGAGATGCTACTGAGTGAGGCCGAGGTTGCTGTTGTGCCTGGCGCAGCATTTGGTGCCGAGGGATATATCCGGCTCTCATTTGCCACCAGCATGGAAAACCTGAAAACTGCATTAGAGCGTATTACCAACGCCCTTGGTGAATAGTAAAAAACGGACTAAATCCAACAGTTTCTGTTGACCAAATCGAGCGGTAAATGTACCATCTGCGCCACTATTCCCCTGTAGCTCAGTTGGTAGAGCAAAGGACTGTTAATCCTTGGGTCACAAGTTCGAGTCTTGTCGGGGGAGCCATATAAAA
>JACNFK010000031.1 GCA_014384675.1 Candidatus Thiopontia autotrophica
GCCGCGCGGCCTGGTATCGTGACTATATCGATACTCTGGTGCAACGTGATGTGCGTGATTTGGCGCGCATCAACGCTCTGGATGCTTTGCCGCGGCTTCTGACATTGGCAGCGGGGCAAACAGCAAGGCTACTGAATGTCACCGATCTGGCTGCACCCTTTCAATTGAGTCGCCCCACTATCCGTGACTATATGACGTTGCTGGCGAGAATTTTTTTACTAGACGAGTTGCCTCCATGGCATAGTAATCGTCTGCGTCGCCTTATTAAGAGGCCCAAGTTACATCTGGGTGATACCGGACTGGCCTGCGCCTTGCTTGGGGTGAATGCAAAGACATTGTGGGATGATCGTGCTCTGTATGGACAGTTGCTGGAAACCTTTGTCTATCAGGAGTTGCGGCGTCATGCAAGCTGGCAAGAAGAACCCGTGAACTTTTATCATTTTCGTGACAAGGACGGGGCCGAAGTGGATGTGGTGATGGAGTCTGGGGGCAAGCTTTCTGGGGTTGAGGTTAAGGCAGCCTCCACGGTGGTGTCTGATGATTTCAAAGGATTGCGTAAGCTGAAAAATGGTGCGGGCAGACGTTTTGCTGTGGGTGTTCTGCTTTACGATGGGGATGCGATTACTCCCTTTGGAGAGGATCTGTATGCTGTTCCCATCGCCTGTTTGTGGGAGAGTCGCTGATGCCTTACACCGAAGACACCCTGGTTCAACAAACGACAGCCGAATATTTAGAAAATGAACTCGGTTGGGATTCGGTGTACGGCTACAATAACGAGACCTTCGGGCCGGACGGCACGCTCGGCCGGGACTCGGACTGTGATGTAGTACTTATCAGGCCACTGCGGGAAAAGTTGGTTGAGCTAAATCCGGATCTACCAGCTGATGCTTACGATTATGCTGTACGCCAGATCGTGGTGACCGCCTCAGGAAGCGTACAATGGTACAGAACCTGAAGCAGGTTATCGAAACCCGGCTGTAGCGCCTGCTGGAGCAGAATTCTCTACGTACCGATTTTCAGCAGCATTATGAGCAGATCGCTGCGCGAAGGGCTCGATGAAGAGTTACTCGTAATTTTCGATCTACTAAGAAAGGCTGGACTGAATTCCGGGGACATCAAGAATATCAAGGCCATCTCCGTTCTATCCATCTATCGGAGTAGGGTGAATAGATCAGCTGATCGGTTTTCATCTATTGTTACTTGGGGCTACTGGAGGATAGAGCTGCTTCTGAGCTGAAGCTGAAATAGAGTCCCATCTTTTTCTCGATATTCAACTTGTACTGGCAGATAGTCCAGTTCTGGTGCTACCCACAGCTCAAATGTACGTTTCCCCTCTTTTTGGCGAATGATATGTACAGTTTTGAATTCTCCAGCTGGCACCTGTGTGGTCTCACTATTACCAACAGTGAACAGGTAATTTGACCACCCGCCAGTTTTTGCTACCCGATATTTTAGTTCACTATTACCCTGTTTGAGGTCGTGCATCAGGGCAAGCAGAAACAGTGCCTCATCAACAGTTCCACTCTGTAGTTGATCAAGTTTCTGCTCTTTTCCGTCATCTTTTATGGTGACAGTTGCGCTGTTCCAATCAAAGATCCGTGATCTCTTTCTCTCTTTTTTTCCGCTTCTGTGGTAGTTGTATTGAATAGGGGTGATTTTCTTGTCACGCCACTTCCAAATAGAGCTCTCATCAATGATTTTCTTTACGAAGAGCTTGGCCAGGCCTGTGGGCTCAGTATGGATTGTGAACCGGCTGCTGTTGTCGGTTGCTGTTTTTGTTAAATTGTAAGTGGTCTCTCCAAGTGACATCCCTTTGCCGCTCAAGAGGTATTTGGCACTAAATGTCTCTGGAAATGCGCCAGCCCTGGCTGAGAAAAACAGTGCTGTAACAACAAGGATTCTAGCTAATAGTGTCGAGCTGAATTGGTTCATCGATAGGAGTTTGATCGAACAGCAGCTTTTCGTCAACCAGCTGAATGCGGCCATTGGCGATTAACTGAACCGCTGCAGGATATAGTTGGTGTTCTCTCTCCAGTACGCGGTTTGCCAGTGATGCAGCATTGTCACTATTTAATACAGGTATCTTGGCCTGCAGAAATACCGGTCCGCCATCCAGCTCTTCAGTTACGTAGTGGACACTTGCGCCATGCTCTTTTGCCCCGGCATCAAGCGCCTGTTGGTGGGTATGTAGCCCCTTGAAGTGAGGAAGCAGGGAGGGGTGAATGTTGATCAGTCTGCCGCGATAGTGGCGAACAAACTCAGAAGAGAGAATGCGCATAAAACCTGCCAGGATAACCAGTTCTGGCCGGTTTTGATCAATCTCCCTGATGAGTTCACGATCATAATCGGAACGACTACCGAAATTTGTGCTGTCGACTACAGTAGTTGGGATGTTGTTTTCTTTGGCAAAGGCAAGCCCCACCGCATCTGCCCGGTTACTGATAACCCCAGCGATTTTGATATCGATTTTATTTGCCTGCTGTGAACGCACAAGCGCCTGCAGGTTACTTCCTCGGCCAGATATAAGGACAACAACGGAGATTGGCCGGTTAGCAGAATACAACTTTGGGCTCTTTGCCCTCTTCATCAGAAGAGGTGATGGTGCCAAGTTTCCAGGCAGACTCTCCCTGTTTGGCGAGAATACTGATTGTACTATCTGCATCTTCGGATGAGACCACAACA
Organism: Candidatus Thiopontia autotrophica; assembly: GCA_014384675.1. Classification (NCBI taxonomy): domain Bacteria; kingdom Pseudomonadati; phylum Pseudomonadota; class Gammaproteobacteria; genus Candidatus Thiopontia; species Candidatus Thiopontia autotrophica. The sequence goes on from JACNFK010000031.1 coordinate 2,683, forward strand.
ACCATACCGACCCCACAGTTAAAGGTGCGAATCATCTCCTCATCGACCACATTCCCCTGCTCCTGAAGCCACTTGAATACCGCTGGCCACTCCCATGAGCTTTTTTCAACCATGGCGGTTGTGGATTCAGGAAGTACACGTGGAAGATTTTCTGTAAGTCCTCCACCTGTGATATGGGCTAATGCATGAACTGGAATCTGTTTGGCTAGTGCCAATAGAGGTTTAACATAGATCCTGGTGGGTTCCAGGAGCTGTTCTCCCAGCGGTTTTCCATCCAGATCTTCATTTAGGTCGGCATTGCTAACCTCAATGATTTTGCGAACCAGGGAGTATCCATTGGAGTGGGGGCCAGAGGAGCGCATTCCAATCAGCACATCTCCAGCTTTCACCCTGGAGCCATCAATAACCTCGCTCTTCTCTACAATGCCAACACTGAAACCAGCCAGATCATAATCTCCCTCGCTGTACATGCCCGGCATCTCGGCTGTCTCGCCACCAATAAGGGCAGCACCAGCCTGTTCACAACCGGTTGCAATACCATCTATAACAGAGATAGCAGTTTTTTTGTCCAGTTTTCCCGTCGCATAGTAATCGAGAAAGAACAGTGGTTCTGCGCCTTGCACAATAAGGTCATTTACACACATGGCAACCAGGTCAATACCTATGGTGTCGTGTTTTTCCAGTTGCATTGCCAGTCGTAGTTTAGTGCCAACGCCATCAGTACCTGATACCAGAAGAGGGTTCTTGTAACGGTCCAGAGGAATCTCGAAGAGAGCACCAAAGCCACCAAGGCCTGCCATTACTCCAGGGCGACTGGTTCTTGCTGCCAGAGGTTTAATATGTTCAATCAGGTCGTTGCCGGCATCAATATCAACGCCTGCATCACTATAGCTTAGAGATTTTTTTGAAGTCATTGTAAATCTTGAGGTCTAAAAAAAGGTATTCTACCGGATTATGGATCGACGCGATATTCCAAATCTAATTACCATGCTGCGAATGCTGCTGGTTATCCCCATTGTCTGGTTGCTGGATAATGGTTTCTTTCTTGAGACTCTCTACCTGTTTGCATTTGCTGGAATGAGTGATGGGCTCGATGGCTTGCTGGCAAAAAGGATGGGGTGGCAGAGCAGGCTCGGTTCTATTCTTGACCCGCTGGCGGACAAGCTGTTATTGGTCTCTACAACTGTAATGCTGGCCTGGTTGGGATTGATTCCAGTCTGGCTTGTGGTGATCATTGTGTTTCGTGATCTGTTGATTGTGGTGGGCGGAACGGTCTATCATTATCGTGTAGGCCAATACGACATGGCTCCAAGTATTGTTAGTAAAATCAATACGTTTACGCAGATATCTTATGTTTTAGGTATCGTAATTAGCCAGGCTTTTGGTGGGGTAAGTGATGAGGTGATTACTTTTTCAACCTATGTTGTGCTCACCACAACAGTTATGAGTGGTGCAGATTATGTCTGGACCTGGGGTTGGAGCGCGTACAGGAAACAGCACGGTGGATAGACAGATTCCTCTTTCGCTTTCACTGCAGGAGAGAGCCTCATTTGATAACTTTCATCCACAGCCGGGCTCCACAGTAGTTGCCATGCTACAGGAGATAGCTTCTGGAGATGGGCCACATCTGCTCTATATCTGGGGGCCAAATGGGGTAGGGAAGAGCCATCTTCTGCATGCTACCTGTAATCTGTTTGGTTCTGATCAGAGGCAATCTATTGTCTTGCCGCTCAAAACATTATTTGCTCAGGGTCCGGCATCGCTGGATGGGGTGGGGCAGTATGATCTGGTAGCACTGGATGATCTCGATGCAGTGGCTGGCGATAGCGGTTGGGAGGAGTCCCTGTTTCATCTGCTTAACAGATTACGGGATGATGGCAACCACGTTTTGATAACAGCAAAAACCGCACCTGCAGAGTTGAGCATGAAACTGCCTGATCTGCGTTCCAGACTTGGAGAGGGGGTGGTTGAACGCCTGACTTCTCTTGATGACAGGGAGAAGTGGCATGTCCTGCAGGAGCGGGCTGCATCAAGAGGAATGGAGATGGGTGACGAGGTTGCCAGCTTTTTGATGAGTCGAACATCCAGGGACTTTCATACACTCTTCTCACTGCTGGATCAGCTGGATGAGCATACTCTTATTGCACAGCGCAGGATTACAATACCTTTTGTTAAGGAGTTGTTGTCACTCTGATTTGTTGTGAACAGTTATATTGTTAATCCTTGCGAAAGTAATCACAACCTCACCCATGCAGCACGCTCAAGCATATCCCTGTGTCGCTCGACTGTGGCCGTCCAGGCCACAGACGGCTGCCCGTGTGAAGTTGTGATTACTTTACCTTGCTTCACTCTTTCCTGTAATTCTTGCATAGAAGGCACAACCAAAAAATAGTGTCAGGCTGAGAGCTATCTCAATTCCAGAATAGATCCTCTCTGGAGGGTTGATCACAAAATCTCCGATACCGTGAATAAAGTACAAGAGGGCAAGAAATCCGGTCCAGGCATGGGTATAGGCGCGGCCATGGAGGATTCCGCGTAGAGGCAATAGTAGTGGCACAACCATCACTATCAGGGTCATGGCTACAGGGAAATAGTGGGATGGCCCAAGCCAGATATTCCATAGCATAAGATGAGCTATCAGTGCAAAGTAGCTGATTAGCACCATAAATCGGAAGATTTTTTGTTTTGAATTAGCCATGGTAATAGAGTCGGAAATCGTGGATTATATAGAAAACTCAATATATGAAATGAACCTTTTATGAAAGCACTAGAACAGTTATTTGAAAATTTTCTCTGGAGTAGCCGCCTGGTCGTATTAACTGCTGTTATCTCAAGCCTGCTTGCCTCACTGGCAATGTTCTATATGGCCACAGTTGACGCATTTTATATGATCTCTCATCTTGTTCATTATGCAGACCCACTAATGGAGGCCGCAGCCAGAACAGCGCTTCATGCGGAGACAGTAACCCATATTGTAGAGATTGTGGATGGCTATCTGCTGGCCACAGTGTTGCTGATATTTGCGCTTGGTCTCTATGAACTCTTTATTAGCGAGATTGATGCTGCAGAGGGGGCAGCAACCTCTTCCAGTGTGTTGCTGATAAAAAGTCTGGATGATCTAAAGGCACGTCTGGCCAAGGTTATTTTGATGATTCTGATTGTGAAGTTCTTTGAGCATACTGTCTCCATGCACTTCGGGACACCTCTGGATCTACTCTACATGGCTGGGGGTATTGCCCTGATCGGTCTTGCGCTCTATCTATCTCATGCAGGAGACGAGAAGGGACACTAGCCCGTATTTCTCACCAGGATGAATCCTTGCGGAAGTAATCTCGCCTCACACAGGTAGCCGTCTGTGGCCTGGACGGCCACAGTCGAGCGACACAGGGATGTGCTTGAGCGTGCTGCATGAGTGAGACGCGATTACTTCCGCAAGGGTTCATGCCTAGGGCGGCCGATCTCCTCAATACGGATTTTCCACTCTGCCGGGCCACTTTGATGGAGTGACTCGCCGTTGCTATCGACTGCGACGGTGACAGGCATATCCTCTACTTCGAACTCGTAGATAGCCTCCATGCCCAGCTCCTCGAATGCAATAACCCGAGATTTCTTGATCGCCTTGGCAACAAGGTAGGCTGCACCACCAACAGCAATCAGGTAGACAGACCTGTGTTTTTTAATCGACTCAATTGTGGCTGGACCACGTTCTGCTTTGCCCACCATCCCAATAAGGCCTGTCTTCTCCAGCATTAGATCAGTAAAGCTGTCCATTCTGGTTGATGTAGTGGGGCCGGCTGGTCCAACCGCTTCACCTTTGACAGGATCAACAGGTCCAACGTAATAGATCATCCGATTTTTCAGATCGACACCATCTGGCAGACCTTGTCCAGACTCAAACAGTTCCGAAATTCGTCTGTGTGCAGCATCTCTGCCAGTTAACAGTTTTCCATTTAACAGCAGGGTCTCGCCAGGCTTCCACTGATGAGTGTCTTCAGCGGTTAAGGTGTCGAGATCAACTCTGCGAGCATCAGCTGATGGCCTCCAGGTGATGTCCGGCCACTCATCAATCGAAGGAGGTGTCAGCTCTACAGGCCCTGATCCATCAAGGCTAAAGTGAAGGTGGCGGGTAGCAGCGCAGTTGGGAATTATGGCAACAGGTAGTGATGCAGCATGTGTCGGGTACTCTCTGATCTTTACATCCAATAGTGTGGTTAGTCCACCCAACCCTTGTGCACCAATACCAAGAGCATTGACCCTCTCCATGATCTCGATTCTAAGTTTCTCGCTGGTGGTGTTAGCTCCGCGTTCACGTAGCTCCTGTATGTCGACAGGATCCATCAGAGCCTCTTTGGCCATCAGCATCGCTTTCTCGGCGGTGCCGCCAATTCCAATGCCAAGCATGCCTGGAGGACACCATCCGGCCCCCATGGATGGGACCTGCTCAACAACCCAGTCTGCAACATTTGCACCTGGACCAAGGTTGGTAAATCTGGCCTTGTTTTCCGATCCTCCACCCTTGGCGGCAACGATGATATCCAGTTTGTCGCCAGGAACCATTTCGACATGGAGCACGGCAGGGGTGTTGTCTCTGGTGTTTTTTCTCTCCCCGGCAGGATCATCCAGTATAGAGGCACGCAGTTTGTTGTCAGGGTCCAGATAGGCGCGACGCACACCCTCATCAGCCATCTCTTGCAGTGATGTGCCGGTGTCCCAGTCTATCTCCATCCCTATCTTAAGAAAGATCACGACAATCCCGGTGTCTTGACAGATCGGACGTTTGCCCAGCGCGGACATTCTGGAGTTCATCAGAATCTGAGCAATTGCATCCTTGGCAGCAGGAGACTGTTCTCGTTCCCATGCGGCGCCCATTGCCTGAATGAAGTCTATTGGATGATAGTAGGATATATATTGCAGGGCATCTGCAATACTGGAGATGAAATCTTCTTGTTTGATAATGGTCATGGTTGGTATTTTAATCTTTGGCAGTGAGTTCCTGTACTGTGACCGGGATGGTCTCATCTTCGTGCAGGGTTAGATCTCCGGCATCAGCAATTGCAACCTCAAGTACAGCCAGACCCTCCCAAACTCCATCGCCATCCTTTTGCACAGATACAATCTCACCAGCCCCTTGTGGTGAGCTGGAAGATTTCGAGTATAGACTACTACCGTCTGCAGGGGTGCTCTCATCAAGAATTGTAATCCTGTACATCTTGCGTTTGAGTTTTCCCAGGTACTCCATACGGGCGACAACCTCCTGTCCTGGATAACAGCCTTTGGTAAAGCTGAGCCCATTCAGGGCCTGCAGATTAACCATCTGTGGAACAAATGATTCCTGAGTTTTTAGTGTGATTGATGGAGCTCCTGCGCGTATATCCAGTAGCTCCCATGGTTCTCTGCTTACAGGAGTTGATTGTACATCCAGATGTGACCATACTTTTTCTGCATGAATGCTGTCAGTGATAACAAGAAAGCGTTGGTAAAGTGTAGGGCGTAACCTTATTACCTGAATATTGTTTGCGTTAACTGTGTCATCAATATTCTCTGGTAAATGATCAACCAGGGAGGAGAGTTGTTGTTCAGCGTCAGGGCCCGATACCCCTATGCGTACCAGCTGATTACTTAAATCATCTATTGTCACGCTGGATCGCATCACAAACATCTGCAACCGTTTTTGTGCGTAGTCACGTAGCTCTTCTGGCAGCAACAGGAGGAATTTGTTATTTTCATGACGGATAACATGAAACAGCACCAGTAGACGCCCCTTTGGACTACACCACCCATCCAGCTGGCTCTTGCCTATATCAAGTGCGCCAATATCATTGGTGAACTGGTTTTGCAGAAAATCTGCACTATCATCTCCGCTCACCTCCAAAACAGCCAGGTGAGAGAGATCACACATAACATCTCCGCTTGATACAACATGGCGCTCCTGTTCCGGGTTACCGAAGCTTGTTACGCACTCATTCTCAATCTCTGCGCCACTGCCTTGCAGAAAGTTTAGCCATTCACTATTCATGGTGTCAGTTATCCTCTTGCAATTGATATATGGTTCAATTACTGTGAATTCAATAACACAATAATAACCATAACCAGTACACCATGGAGAAAAATTCGAGACCTGTTTTCCTCAATCTATTGCAGATTAGTTTCCCGGCGACTGCAATACTCTCTATTCTTCACCGCATTTCAGGGGTGGCTCTGTCTCTTCTTCTGCCGCTTTTTCTCTATCTGTTTGAACGCTCGTTGCATGGTGCCGACTCATTTCAGCAGCTACTGGATTTGTGGGAGGATCCACTCTCGCGCTTTATTGCCATAATTGTATGTTGGACTCTGATACACCACCTGATATCAGGAGCACGTATTTTGTTGCTTGATATTGGTGTAGGGATAGAAAAGGATAGTGCAAGTGATGGGGCAATAGTGGTCTCCGGATTGAGTATGTTGGCTCTTGTTTTGGTCGGTTGGGCACTGTTCTGATGTTTGTTCTTACCGGAATGCGGGCCTGGGTAATACAGCGTTTCAGTGCCGTTGTTCTGTTGATAGTGATGCCTCTGCTGCTGGTCTCACTGTTGCAGCTTGAGGATACGGGGCATGAAGGGTGGAGGCGGTGGGTTGTTGACGGGTTCAATCCAATCTGGATTATGGGCGGATTTATTGCTCTGTTACTGCACTGCTGGGTAGGCATACGTGATGTCCTGCTCGACTATGTAAGGCAGCGTATGGTAAGAATTGTGTTGTTGGGTGGTACCGTACTGGTGCTGTTCTGGTTGGGGCTGTGGATGGCTCTTATCTTGTTGAGCGTAATGTGAGTTTGTCATGACACTTAAGAGGAGAACTTTTGACACCGTGGTTATAGGTGCAGGTGGTGGTGGATTGCGTGCCGCACTGCAACTTGCAAATGAAAATGTTCGTGTTGCAGTGGTCTCCAAGGTCTTTCCAACCCGCTCTCATACTGTTGCTGCTCAGGGGGGGATCAATGCTGCTCTCGGTAATGTGATGGAAGATGACTGGCGTTGGCATATGTATGACACCATTAAGGGGAGTGACTGGCTTGGAGATCAGGATGCCATAGAATATATGTGCCGCTCAGCCTACAAACTGGTGACCGAGCTGGAGCATTCAGGAGTACCATTTTCCCGGCTGGAGGATGGAACCATCTATCAGCGCCCATTTGGTGGGCAGAGTCAAAATTATGGTGGTGAACAGGCGGCACGTACCTGTGCAGCAGCAGATCGTACCGGACATGCGATTCTCCACTCTCTCTATCAACAGAATCTGGCGCAGCAGACACACTTTTTTGATGAATACTTTGCGCTCGATCTGCTGCGTGATGATGGAGGCAGAGTAGTAGGTGTGCTGGTGTTGGAGATTGCAACTGGAGAGCCTCTGTTGCTGGATGCCAAGACGGTGCTGCTGGCGACAGGTGGTGCAGGACAGATTTTCAAGACCACCACCAATGCAATGATAAATACCGGGGACGGTATGGCGATGGTGCTGCGTGCTGGTATCCCGCTGCAAGATATGGAGTTTTTTCAGTTTCACCCTACCGGCATTGCAGGCAAGGGGATGTTGCTCTCAGAGGGGGCACGTGGAGAGGGTGGTTATCTGATAAATGGTGATGGTGAGCGTTTTATGGAACGTTATGCCCCAAGTGCGAAAGATCTTGCCAGTCGTGATGTGGTGAGTCGTGCAATATTTTTAGAGGTAGAGGCGGGACGTGGTTGTGGACCAGACAGAGATCATGTGCTGTTAAAGGTTGATCATCTTGGGGAGGAGGTGGTCAAGAAGCGATTGCCGGCAATTCGTGATCTGGCGATAACTTTTTCTCATCGAGATATGGCAAAGGAGCCCGTCCCGGTCTATCCGACAGCTCACTACACTATGGGTGGTATCCCGACCAACCGCTTTGGGGAGGTGTTGGGGCAGGATGGAGAGGTTAATGCGCCTGTGCCTGGTTTGTTTGCGGTGGGTGAGTGTGCCTGTGTCTCGGTCCATGGAGCAAATCGTCTGGGCGGAAACTCTCTGCTGGATATTGTGGTTTTTGGTAGGGCGGCAGGCAACAGAATCCTGCAGTACCATCATGATCAGAAGCACCGTTCAGCTATTCCAGAGCAGGCAATCAATAAGGCGCTGAGTCGTTTTCAGCAACAGGGAAGTGGAGGCGGTGGCGAGAAAGAGTCCGTCTCTCAATTACGTAATGAGCTGAAAGAGACTATGGAACGTTACTGTGGAGTCTACAGGAGTGAAGATGTTCTGCAGCAAGGAGTAGAGAAGATTCGTTCCATTAGAGAGAGAGTCGGCAATGTGGTGGTTCATGACCAGAGCAAGATATTCAATACCGCACTGATTGAGATGCTGGAGCTGGAGAATCTGGCCGATGTGGCGTTGGCGACAGTGGTCTCTGCAGCAGCCAGGCAGGAGAGCAGAGGGGCTCACTCCAGGACTGATTATCCAGAGCGAGATGATGAGAACTGGTTGGCCCATAGCCTGTTTTCACTGGATGGAGAGTTGCAGTACAAAAAGGTAAATATGAACCCATTGACGGAACCAGCAGTGCCGCCAAAGGCCAGGGTTTATTAAAGGGTATCTGCATGAGATTTTTAATCTACCGATTTGACCCCGAACAGGACTCAGAGCCACGTATGCAAGAGTATCTGCTTGATGATGATCTGATCTCGGATGAGATGATGGTGTTGTCAGCACTTAAGTTGATAAAGGCAGAGGATGAGTCGCTATCTTTCAGGAAATCCTGTGGTGAGGGGGTATGTGGTTCTGACGGGATGAATATCAATGGTAGCAATAGCCTGGCCTGTATCACTCCGCTCAAGGGGCTGAAGGAGCCAGTTGAGATTCGCCCATTTCCGGGACAACCGGTGATTCGTGATCTGATTGTCGATATGGATCCATTTTTCCGTCAGTATCGGGCAGTTAAACCATGGCTAACTGTAGATGATCAAGAGCCAGAGGTGGAGTATAGACAGTCACCTGAGGAGAGAGAGCGGCTAGATGGTCTCTATGAATGTATTCTTTGTGGATGCTGTTCTACAGCATGCCCCTCATTCTGGTGGAATCCAAAAGAGTTTCTGGGGCCAGCTGCGCTGTTACAGGCGTGGCGTTTTGTCTCTGACAGCAGGGACCAGGCAACAGATGAGAGGCTGCATGCTCTTGAAGGGCCATTCAAGCTGTTCAGGTGTCGCACCATCATGAACTGCACAAACAGCTGTCCAAAAGGGCTTAACCCATCTGATGCCATTGGAAAGCTGCGAGGGGCAATGTTGAAGCGCTCATTATGATTACCCATTCTCAGATATTGTGGCGCTGTCGCAGGGGGATGTTGGAGCTTGATCTGTTGCTTCAGCATTATGCAAACAGGCATTACCGGGATGCGCCAGAGTGGTTACAGAAGCAGTTTATATTATTATTGGATGAGTCTGATCAAGATCTTCAGGGGTGGCTGTTGAATGGTGAGCAGACATTCAGTTTGATGGTTGCCGATATCATCGCTGAGATTTCGGGAATGGAGCTCTCTTCTGTTACGGCTTGAGGATGGTGTTTTCCGCCTTGTCTAAAAGATCTGGGTGATCCAGAGTGTAGTGCAGGCCGCGGCTCTCTCTGCGTTGCAGGGCAGAGTGTATGATCAGTTCCGCAACCTGCGCCAGGTTACGCAGCTCCAGCAGATTATTTGAGATTCTAAAGTTGCTGTAGTACTCGGCAATCTCATGCTGCAGCAGTTCAATACGGCGTTGAGCACGCTCCAGACGTTTGGTTGTGCGGACAATTCCAACGTAGTCCCACATGAATCTGCGAAGTTCGTCCCAGTTGTGTGAGACCACAACCTCCTCATCAGAGTCGGTGACCCTGCTCTCATCCCATGGTGGAATTTTGATATTTGATAATTGTTGTTGGGGGCTTTGGTTTATTTCGTTGGCTGCTGAAGTGGCAAAAACCAGACACTCAAGCAGAGAGTTGCTGGCCATTCTGTTGGCCCCGTGGAGGCCTGTATGTGCCACCTCACCAATGGCGTAGAGACCATCAATATCAGTTTTTCCGCTGGTGTCAGTAGTGATGCCACCACATGTGTAGTGGGCTGCAGGCACCACAGGTATTGGCTCTTTTGTTATATCAATCCCGAATTTCATAAGTTTGCTATGGACCATTGGGAAGTGTTTCTTTATGAAATCTGCATCCTTGAAGCTTATATCCAGATAGAGATGTTCAACACCAAGTCGTTTCATCTCATGGTCAATAGCTCTGGCTACAATGTCTCTTGGCGCCAGCTCTTCTCGGGAGTCAAAGTTGCTCATAAATGGCTCCATGTTTGGAAGAAGAAGTTTTCCTCCCTCACCACGTACTGCCTCGGTAATAAGGAATGATTTTGCCTGAGAGTGGTAGAGGCAGGTTGGGTGGAACTGGTTGAATTCCATATTGGCAACCCTGCATCCTGCACGCCATGCCATGGCAATACCGTCTCCTGTAGAGATATCGGGATTGCTGGTATAGAGATAGACCTTGCTGCCGCCTCCAGTTGCAAGCACCACATGGGGTGCCTTGAAGGTGTGAATCTGATCATTTAGACGATCAAGTATATAGGCGCCAATGACTCGATTCTTATCATCTGAATCAAGCTTTGATGTGGTGATGAGATCGATGGCAATATGGTTTTCGAATATTTCGATATTGTCTCGAGATCTGACCTGTTCATTAAGTGTGGTCTCAATTGCCTTGCCGGTAGCATCGGCGGCATGGATAACCCTGCGATTGCTGTGTCCGCCCTCACGGGTAAGATGGAGTGGTGAATCGGGATTGGATGGTTCTGTATGTGAAAACTGCACTCCTGCGTTAATCAGATTTTCTATGGATGATTTGGCATTTTCTACGGCAAAGCGCACCACGTTCTCATCACACAGACCTCCTCCGGCACTTATGGTGTCCTGGACGTGGGACTCAATAGAGTCATCCTCATCAAGAACTGCGGCAATTCCCCCTTGTGCGTAGAGGGTGCTGCCTTCATCCAGTAGAGATTTGGAGAGAAGGGCAATTTTAAGTGTTGGGGCAAGCTGCAGTGCCATGGTTAGGCCGGCAGCTCCGCTTCCAATAATCAGTACGTCATGTTGATAGAGGGACATTATGGAACCATTTTACCGTGTACGGGTCTATTTCATCCACTTGTATGATAATGTCGGTAATGTCTGGGATAACTTGTGAGGGAGCTCTGATTGGGTCACGAAGTGACTTAATCAGAGCTTTCTCAGTTAAATTAAAATATGGGAGTACCTTTGGAGCAGCGGGATGTCGACCAGCTATTGGTGGAGCAAGTTCAAAAGGGTGACAAGCGAGCGTTTGATCTTCTTGTTCTGAAATACCAGCATAAGGTGATTTCGCTGGTAAGGCGGTTTGTAAAGGATCATGCCGAATCAGAGGATGTGGCTCAGGATGCGTTCATCCGTGCCTATCGTGCCCTGGCAAATTTTCGTGGAGATAGTGCCTTCTATACCTGGCTCTACCGAATTGCTGTCAATACAGCAAAAAACCATCTGACGGCAAAAGGGAGAAGACCACCAGCAACTGACCTGGATGCGGAGGATGCGGAACTTTTGTTGCAGGGTGAGGGTCTGACGGAGAAAGCAACGCCGGAAAGTGAGTTATTAAGAGATGAACTTCAACAGACGCTTGTGCTTGCGCTGGAGAATTTGTCTGCAGATCTGAAGATGGCAATTACATTACGAGAGCTTGAAGGTATGAGTTACGATGAGATTGCGGAGATTATGGATTGCCCGATCGGTACCGTCCGTTCCAGAATTTTCCGTGCACGTGAGGCTATTAGTCAGCAATTGCAAGAGCTGGGAGAGTATTGATGAATCATGACAGGACTGCAGGAGAGCAACTCTCTCGATTGATGGATGGGGATCTCTCTGAAGATGAGGTAAAGCAGCTGCTTTTGCAGGTCGAGAGGAACCCACAGCTACGTCAACAGTGGAAAAATCACCATTTGGCAAGACAGTTGCTGTTCGAAAATGGAAGTTCATATGTGGCGTCAGCAGAGAGAGGAGGTGTTGCAGATCGTGTGGCAGAAGCGATAGAGAAAGAGGCCGCTATTCTTGCGCCAGCACCCACTTCCGATTCGGTCTCTGCTTCAGTCTCTGGTAGACGCAAGGCGTGGGTCCCATTGGCACTGGCAGCATCTCTTGCTACAGTCAGTTTTCTGGTGATTCAGCAGATGGGCCTCCAGATTGTTCCGTATTCAGCAAATGAGAAGGATGCCTCCGTAGCTACGGAGTGGGTTGAGGTGGATGGCAGGTGGGTTGAGCGCTGGATTAATCCGTTGGAGCGTTCTGCTCGTGTTCGTTCATATATGGTTCGTCATGATGAGAATAGACATTCTGCACAGCAGCGGGCTGCACTTGTCTCTACTGCACCATCCCTTAATGGAAGAGCTGGGGCATCACAACAGGTGGTAAAGAGGATTGTCGGATGGAGGCTTGGTTGGTTGCCAAACGGATTTCATAAAATCGATGTGGTTGAGCACAGTATCCCCGAATTTGGTGGTGTAGTTAATCAGTTGATTCTTAGTGATGGTGAGAATGTGTTCTCTCTCTTTATCGAAAAATCTGATTCCGCACGTGGGCAGCCGGTTACAGAACGCCAGATGGAGAGCAATGGACGGCCGTTGAATATTTATAGCCACTCTGTGTTGGGATACAGGATTACAGTTCTTGGTGAGATGCCAATTGATATAGTGAAGAGGGTGGCAATATCGCTGGAGGCTGAAAGTGGTTAAGGAGATGGCAACCGTAGTGGCAGTTGATGGTGATAAGGCGTGGGTTGAAACCACTCGACAGAGCTCTTGTGGTAGTTGCGAGTCATCATCAGGCTGCGGTACGGCAACATTTTCCAAGGTCTTGGGGAACAGACCATTCAGAGTGCAGGTAGAGAATCCTCTTCATGCAAAAATTGGGGAGCAGGTTATTATTGCTATCTCGGAAAATAGTCTGATGAAAGGGGCTGTTCTGCTCTACATGATTCCACTATTGGCCCTTTTTCTGTTTGCATTGATTGGGCAGTGGGTGATGGCTAACTGGTTTGGTTCTGTTCAGGAGTGGGTAACAGTTGTGGCTGGGGCTGCTGGGGCTTATGCTGTGGTTCTATGGATGAAGAGTAAAGGATGGTTTGAGCAACAGGAGATGGTTCCAGTGATAACAGAAGTTAAAGCGCAATATTTTGTGACTATGGATTAACAATAAGATTAAATAAAACAGTTAAATATGTTGACTATCTAAAGGAATATATGAAAATGATGGGATGGTGCAAAGGGTGTAAAAAGGCAGTTTGGGTCAGGTTGTTTGTGGTGTTGCTACTGTTGCCGGTTGGGGGGATGGCGGCAGAGGTTGCCGCTCTCCCAGATTTTACCCGGCTGGTAAAGGAGCAGATGCCGGCAGTAGTAAGTATTAGCGTAACCCAGAAGAGAAAAATGCCATCAATCCCCGGGATGGGGCCATTCTCTCAGGGGCCTGATGACCTGCCTTATGAGGAGCTGCCAGAGTTCTTCCGCAGATTCTTTGAGGATAGAGGGATGGGGCCTCGAGGACCTGTTCCCCGTCCAGAACCACGTGAGTTTGAGACCCAGGCTCAGGGGTCCGGAAGTATTTTGACAGAGGACGGTTATATTCTTACCAACCACCATGTGGTTGAAGATGCTGATGAGATTAATGTTCGTCTATTTGACCACAGGGAGTTCAAGGCAGATGTGGTTGGATCAGATAAAAGATCAGATATTGCCCTGATCAAAATTGATGCTAGTGGCTTGCCAATTGTTAAGACCGGCACTAGCAAGGATCTTGAAATTGGTGAGTGGGTACTGGCAATTGGCTCTCCTTTTGGTTTCGAGATGTCAGCAACAGCAGGCATTGTCAGCGCCAAGGCGAGAAATATCTCTGAGGGTGATAACAGATTCAACTATGTTCCATTTATTCAGACTGATGTAGCGATCAATCCAGGAAACTCAGGCGGTCCGCTCTTTAACCTTGATGGTGAGGTGGTTGGAGTAAATTCCATCATATTCAGCAAGTCAGGGGGGTACATGGGGCTCTCTTTCGCTATACCCATTGAGGTTGCGATGGATGTCGTCAAGCAGGTCAAGAATGGTGGTCACGTCAGCCGCGGTTGGCTTGGGGTACTGATTCAGTCAGTTACCAGTGACCTGGCTGACTCTTTTGGAATGGATCGTCCGGTTGGGGCATTGGTTGCTGAGGTGTTGAAAGATAGCCCTGCCTCTCATTCTGATCTCCAGGTTGGTGATGTTATTACAGAGTTCAATGGACACTTTGTGGAGAGTAACTCTCATCTGCCACCAATTGTTGGAAGAACACCTGTTGGTCATCCTGTTCCGGTAAAGATTATTCGTGAGGGGCGAGAGATGGTTGTTCAGGTGGTGATTGGTGAGCTCCCATCAGATGATGAGTTAGCATCAGTCGAGCCACAAAACAGTGATAAGCAGGTAGAGAAGGCTACCATGGAGAGACTGGGGATGACGTTGGAGAGTATTCCTGAGGAGGTTCGAGAGAGCCGCTCCATCCACTCTGGCGGAGTCTTTGTTAAACAGGTTGAGGCTGGAAGCGTTGCGGATCGTTATGGTCTGCAGGCAGGAGATGTGATCAGTCGAATCAACTATGTGGTGATTGAGGGAGTAGATCATCTGCTCCAGATTCTTGATCGTCTGCCGGATGGTAAAGGTGTTCCTGTCTATGTTGTTCGTGAAAAAGGACCCATCTTTCTTGCCTTGAGGATGCCAGATTAAGAGAGAGCTCAAGTTGATGGTTCGGCAGGGGTGTCATCTCTGTGATGATATGGAGGAGCTACTGACCCATCATCCACTACGTGACCGTTTTAAGGTGGAGCGTATCGTCATAAATAATGTTCCGGAGCTGGAGTCACAATATGGGACAAAAGTGCCGGTTCTGCTGGAGCAATCAGAAGAAATCTGTCATTATTTCCTGGATGAAAAACGGCTCAGGGAATGTCTGGGTAAATGACTAGAAAATGACTCCAGTTGGAGTCATTTTTTTAATTGACGGAACAAGTAGTGTACGACCTCTCGCAGATCAGAAATTTTTCTATTATTGCCCATATAGACCACGGCAAATCAACTATTGCCGACCGCTTCATTCAGGTCTGTGGTGGCCTCTCTGATCGTGAGATGTCTGCACAGGTGCTTGACTCGATGGATATCGAGAAAGAGAGGGGGATTACTATCAAGGCGCAGAGCGTCTCTTTGGAGTACAAGGCCAGTGATGGAAAGATTTATCTGCTGAATTTTATCGATACTCCAGGACATGTTGATTTCAGTTATGAAGTATCACGCTCTCTGGCAGCTTGTGAGGGCGCACTACTTGTGGTGGATGCGGCTCAAGGTGTTGAGGCACAGACAGTTGCCAACTGTTATACCGCAATTGACCTTGGTCTTGAGGTGCTTCCGGTTCTAAACAAGATTGATCTCCCTTCGGCAGATCCGGAACGGGTTATTGAGGAGATTGAAGAGATTGTTGGCATTGATGCTGCAGATGCCAAACGGGTAAGTGCAAAGACGGGATTGGGAGTTGATGAACTTCTGGAGGAGATTGTTGAGCTAATTCCTGCTCCACAGGGAGACCCTGACGGCAAGCTACAGGCGCTGATTATTGACTCATGGTTCGATAACTATCTTGGTGTAGTCTCATTGGTGCGGGTTGTGAATGGTAGAATCCGCAAGCGGATGAAGATGAAGGTAATGTCTACCGGAAATAGCCATCTGGTTGACCAGGTTGGTATTTTTACCCCAAAGCGTACTTCGAAGGATGAGCTGGTAGCGGGCGAGGTGGGATATATTATTGCTGGAATCAAGCAGATTGATGGGGCACCTGTTGGTGACACCTTGACCAATGCGGGAGATCCGGTTGAAGAGTCACTGCCTGGATTTCAGGAGGTTAAGCCACAGGTATTTGCCGGGATGTATACGGTTGATACTGATGACTATGAGGATTTTCGTGATGCTCTGGCCAAACTTCGTCTTAATGATGCAGCACTGGAGTATGAGCCGGAGGTGTCGCCAGCACTAGGTTTTGGATTCCGTATTGGTTTTCTCGGTATGCTTCATATGGAGATTATTCAGGAGCGTCTGGAGCGTGAATATGGTCTCAATCTCGTTACTACAGCGCCCACAGTAGTCTATGAGATTGAGAAGAGTGATGGTGAGATTATCCATATTGATAACCCCGCTGATCTTCCTGTGGTTAACAAGATAAGTGAGATTCGTGAGCCGGTAATTGTCTCCAATATTCTGGTCCCTCAGGATTATGTTGGAGCGGTGATAGGATTATGTATAGAGAAGCGTGGGGTGCAGAAGGATATGCAGTATATGGGGCGACAGGTATCTATTACCTATGAGCTTCCGTTATCCGAGGTGTTGGTTGATTTCTTTGATCGACTCAAATCAGTGAGCCGTGGATTTGCCTCAATGGACTACTATTTCAAGGCGTTTCAGGTTGCTGATCTGGTCAAGGTTGATCTGCTTATCAATGGTGACAAGATGGATGCACTGTCAATGATTGTACACCGAGATGCATCAATTTCGAGAGGACGCTTGCTGGCTGACAAAATGAAGGAGATCATCCCGCGGCAGATGTTTGATGTGGCAATTCAGGCCACCATTGGCGCCAAGATTATCTCCAGAACTACTGTTAAGGCATTGCGAAAAAATGTTACCGCTAAATGCTATGGTGGTGATATTACAAGAAAAAAGAAACTGCTTGAAAAGCAGAAAGAGGGAAAGAAGAGAATGAAGAGAGTGGGCAAGGTGGATATTCCCCAAGAGGCATTCATGGCAGTATTACAGACCAGTAAGAAATAGGAGGGGAGTATGCATCTCGATTTTTCAGGAATTTTGGTGATTGCATTAATGGTAACCGGTGGGATCTGGTTGCTGGATGCAAAATTCTGGGCGGAAAAACGTCAGGGAAGAGATATACCAATTTTGGTGGAATATGCGCGTTCCTTCTTCCCGGTTATTTTGATTGTTTTGATATTGCGCTCATTTATATTTGAGCCTTTCAGGATTCCCTCCAGCTCAATGCGTCCTACTCTGGTTGTGGGAGATTTTATCCTGGTAAATAAATTTGCCTATGGATTGCGCCTGCCGGTAGTGGATACCAAAATTCTTGAGGTGGGTGAGCCTCAGCGGGGAGATATCATGGTCTTCCGCTACCCGGAAGATCCAAGTGTGGACTATATCAAGCGTGTGGTCGGTGTTCCTGGGGACAGGATTGAATATAGAAACAAGAGGCTCTCTGTTAATGGCAAGCCAGCCAATATAACAAAGCATGGTTCCCATCTCTGGATGAATAATAGGTGCCATACCATAAACTCTCTGCGCTTTAGAGAACAAACCCCGGATAGTGATCATGAGATTCTGACTATTCCTCAACGCTCCTCACGAGCAGAGGGAGAGTGGGTGGTCCCAGAAGGCAGCTACTTCATGTTGGGGGACAATCGTGACAATAGTCGTGATGGTCGTTACTGGGGGTTTGTGCCAGAGGAAAATATTGTTGGTAAGGCAGTTGCTGTCTGGATGAGTTGGGATTTCAGTTGTGGAGATGGAATCAGCTGGAATCGAATTGGTTCGATAGAGTAGTCCGGGCCAAGAATAGATGCCGCACACCCCATTGGAACAACTTGAACAGCGACTGAACCACACGTTTCAGAATCCTGCTCTGTTGCGTCAGGCAGTTACCCATCGCAGTATGGGAAATCAGAATAATGAACGTCTTGAGTTCCTGGGGGACTCTATTCTTGGTTTTGTAGTGAGCGACATGCTCTACCACCACTATCCCGATGTTCCCGAGGGGGATCTCAGCAGGTTGAGAGCGCGTCTGGTGCGAGGAGAGAGTCTCGCGGAGATTGCCAGAGAGTTTGAGATTGGGGATGCTCTTTTGCTGGGGCAGGGTGAGTTGAAAAGTGGTGGATTTCGTCGTGACTCAATTCTTGCAGATGCTGTAGAGGCAATTATTGGTGCCATCTATCTGGATAGTGGTTTTGCCGTTTGCGAGGAGTGGCTAAAGAATCTGTTTGAGCAACGTATCAACAATTTGCCCCCACTGACAGAACTGAAAGATCCCAAGACCAGACTTCAAGAGTGGCTGCAGGCACGTAAACATCCGTTACCAAATTATGAGGTGGTTAAAGTCAAGGGTGAAGGGCATCTTCAAACCTTCATAATAACCTGCCGAGTTGATGATGTGGATGTGGTTACTCAGGGCGAAGGTGGCAGCAGAAGAAAGGCTGAGCAAGAGGCTGCAGCACTGGCAATAGCAAAATTGGAGAAAACCGGGTGAGCAAAATTGATGCTCAAATTAACAAAAGCGGTGTGATAGCAATTGTTGGACGGCCTAATGTGGGCAAGTCTACATTGATGAACCGAATTCTCGGGGAGAAACTGAGCATAACATCACGTAAACCGCAGACTACCCGTCATCGACTGTTGGGAATAAAGACTGTTGGAGGCTCTCAGTTTACCTATGTGGATACACCAGGAATTCACTCCAATGCAGAGACAGCGATGAATCGTTACCTGAATCGTGCTGCAGCAGGTAGTATGGATAATGTGGATGTGGTGGTTTTTGTGGTTGATGGAGGCAAGTGGAGTGAGGAAGATGATGCGGTTGTTGAGCTGTTAAAGCAGCAACACTGTCCACTTGTGGCAGTGGTCAATAAGATTGATCAGATTGGTGACAAGGAGAAGTTGTTGCCACTTATAGAGCAACTCTCAAAAAAAGCCTCTTTCGACGCTATTGTTCCGCTCTCTGCACTAAAGGGTAAGGGGGTTGATCAGCTGGAAGATAGGCTGGAGTCACTGCTTCCTGAGGGGGTTCATCTGTATGACGAAGATCAGATCACTGATCGTAGTGAGCGCTTCCTGGTGGCAGAGAGAATTCGTGAAAAACTGACTCGACAGCTTGGTCAGGAGTTGCCATACGCACTTACAGTAGAGATTGAACAGTTTAAGGAGTCAGGCAAGTTAACCGATATCTCTGCTGTTATCTGGGTGGAGCGTTCTGGACAGAAAGGAATTGTGATAGGCAAGAAGGGGGCACGCCTACGTACAGTTGGCAAAGAGGCGAGAGAGGAGTTGGAGGAGTTGTTGGGAAGAAAGATATTTCTACAGCTATGGGTCAAGGTAAGAGCTGGTTGGTCAGATGATGATCGTGCTCTGCATAGTTTGGGGTATAGAGAGGATGGCTGAGGCCAGCAGAAACTCACGAGATAAATTTCATCGTGCGTTTGTATTGCATGCCCGACCTTTTCGTAATACTAGTCAAATTATTGACCTTTTTACAGATGATGAGGGCAGGGTAAGTGTGGTAGCCAGAGGGGCAACACGTGGGGGGGCTAGAGGTAGATCACCACTCTCTGTACAGCTGCAGCCGTTTGCGCTGCTGCAGGTCTCCTGGAGTGGGCGAGGTGAACTTTATACCTTGAATCGTACAGAGGTTGTGGGGCGATCATATTCATTGCAAGGTAGAAGAACACTGTGCGGGTTGTATGCTAATGAATTACTGGTACGTCTGCTTCATAGAGGCGACCCCCACGTAAAACTGTTTGAACAGTATGGGGAGCTGTTGCACTCACTGGATAGTGGTGGTGATGAGGCGTGTCTATTGCGTGCTTTTGAGGTGCAGCTGTTGAATGCTGTAGGTTTTGGTTTTGACTTGCAGATAGATTGTGCAGGTGTACCTATTCACTCCGATCAGGTCTATAGTTACCACCCTGAAGAGGGAATGATGCCGTTCTCTTCCTCTAACGAAAAAGCTGTGACCGTTATGGGAAAGACCCTGGAGTGGCTACGTACGACTGAGAGCAAGGTTGAGAAGAGGGTTATGCAGGAGGCCAAATATCTTCTACGCAGTGCAATTGATTACCATCTGCCAAACGATATGCTGGAGAGTCGAAAATTGATAGCACAATATGGAGCACTGAATTGAGTAATGAAAATACCCTGCTGCTTGGGGTAAATATTGATCATGTTGCCACCCTTCGACAGGCTAGAGGGACGCTCTATCCAAGTGTGATGGAGGCTGCAATTATGGCAGAAAGGGGAGGAGCAGACGGGATTACCATGCATCTGCGTGAGGATCGTCGCCATATTCAGGACCGTGATCTTGAAGAGGTTGCTGCTCACGTCAAAACTAAAATCAATCTGGAGATGGCAGTGACTGAGGAGATGATATCAATTGCCGAAGAATTCAGGCCTGCCGACTGCTGTCTGGTCCCGGAAAAACGAGAGGAGCTGACAACAGAGGGTGGACTGGATGTAGCTGGACAGATCGAGAAGATGAGGGATGCAGCGGCTCGACTTGCCGCAGCAGGTGTCATGGTCTCTCCATTTATCGACCCTGATCCTCGTCAGATTGAGGCGGTTGCCGAGATTGGCGCTCCTGTCTGTGAGATCCATACAGGTCGCTTTGCCGATGCAACGGAGCAGAGGGAGAAGGATGAGGAGTTTGAGCGAATTCGTGAAGCTGTGATTTTTGCCAAGGAGCTAGGGATTCAGCCTAATGCAGGTCATGGACTTCACTACCAGAATGTCCAGTCAATTGCAGCACTGCCGGAAATTGTAGAGTTAAATATTGGCCACTCCATTGTTGCCCATGCCGTATTGGGCAAGGGGCTGGAGGAGTCCGTTAGAGAGATGAAGCGACTCATGATTGAGGCACGTAGCAACTAGTTTATGATTCTCGGGATTGGGACAGATCTGGTTGATGTGAAGCGCATCAGAGATAGTCTGGAACGTCATGGGGATCGTTTTGCTGAAAAAATTCTCTCAAAAGATGAGGTGCTGGAATTTCAACAGTGTGGGGAAAGGGTTCAGGCACATTTTTTGGCAAAACGATTTGCCGCAAAAGAGGCGACAGCCAAGGCTCTGGGGACCGGGTTTAGAGACGGGATTAAACTGCAGGATATTGAGGTAACCCACACAGAGAAGGGCAAGCCGGAGTTACTGCTGTCTGGTGGAGCAGAGCTGGAGCAGCGGCAGCTTGGGGTCACAGCTACCCATATATCTATCTCTGATGAACATGAACATGCAGTTGCCTTTGTAATAATGGAGAAGGAATGAAGTACCAAACGATGCAGTCTCTAGTAGGAAATACGCCAATGGTTCAGCTCTTGCGTATTCCTGGTGAAGAGAGCAGACAACGTAACAATACAATTCTGATCAAGCTAGAAGGCAACAACCCTGCTGGTTCAGTCAAGGATCGTCCTGCGTTGAGCATGATCAAACATGCCGAGGATCGCGATGAAATTAAGCCTGGCGACACCTTGATTGAGGCAACCAGTGGTAATACCGGCATTGCTCTGGCGATGGCTGCTGCAATCATGGGATACAAGATGATCCTGGTAATGCCGGAACATATGAGCATTGAGCGTAGATCATCAATGAAGGCATATGGCGCCGAGCTGGTGCTGACACCGGCAGAGGGTAGTATGGAGGCAGCTATCGACAAGTCACGAGAGCTGGAGGCAGAAGGTAGAGGAAAGATTCTCGATCAATTCTCAAATCAGGATAATCCGTTGTCTCACTATGAGGGGACTGGTCCGGAGATTTGGCGTGATACAGACGGTGAGGTTACTCACTTTGTGAGTGCCATGGGGACTACTGGAACCATTATGGGCACTTCACGCTACTTGAAGAAGCAGAGTTCTGCGGTACAGATTGTTGGGGTACAGCCTCAAGAGGGATCAAGCATACCCGGGATACGTCGTTGGCCGGAAGAGTATCTGCCAAAGATCTATGATGCCTCACGAGTGGATAGCCTTATTGATGTCTCGCAGGATGCGGCCGAAGAGATGACCCGTCGTCTGGCTGCTGAGGAGGGGGTCTTCTGTGGCATCTCGTCAGGCGGGGCTGTTGCGGCTGCACTGGAGCTTTCATGCAAGGTGAAAAATGCAACCATTGTGACCATAATCTGTGATCGTGGTGATCGTTATCTATCTACTGGAGTTTTCCCTTCTGAGTAGTTTTCCTGTACAATCCTGAGTAAATTAGTATGGAATAGGATTGTGGGATGAATCAGGGTGATGAGGCAGATCTGGAGTTCAATTTTGAAGCGCGTGTTCTTCTGGCACGTCGTGTTATGTCCCTGTTTAAAGAGTGGGATATAGGCAAAAAAGAGCAGATGAGACTGCTGGGGGTTGACGGTAAGGAGCGTATGCTTACCCAGTTCATGCATGGCACACCGATTCCGGATGAACAGAGTGTGTTGCAACGTGTTCGTCACCTTATTGGAATTGGTGATGCACTGTTTCATAATTTCCCAAGAAGCAGAGCAGGTGGCGCCATCTGGTTGCGTCATACCAATAAATATCTCAGTAAGCGTCCACCACTTACCATTATGTTGGAAGATGGCATTCCCGGGTTGAAACAGGTTTGGGTTAATCTGGACTGTACTCAGGGCTGGGATTAAGATCCCGGGTTACTGTTCGCTGGTGATATACTCTCGCGCTTAAAATTTCTCGAGAGTTACCTTATGGGCAGAAGACGCCGTAAACCATTACCCCAGGAGCCTGTTCAGGCAACTATTGAATCCCTTGCCCATGACGGGAAGGGGATCACCCATACTGATGGGAAGGTGGTCTTTATTCCGGGTACCCTGCCTGGTGAAGAGGTGCGCTACCGGCTGACTGGCCGACGCAGGAGTTTTGATTCAGGAACACTGCTTGAGGTGCTGACATCATCACCTGACAGGGTTGAGCCGCCATGCCCACATTTTTATGGATGCGGCGGCTGTTCTCTGCAGCAGATGGAGCCTGGTGCACAGATTAACTTTAAACAACAGACTCTTCTGGATAACTTCTCGCGCCTTGGTAAGGTGGCACCAGAATCCGTGTTGTCACCACTTACTGGACCATCCCACGGCTATCGTCGCAAAGCGCGTCTCGGAGTACGTTATGTCCCAAAGAAGGGTGGTGCACTGGTAGGTTTTCGTGAGAAACAGAGCGGCTATCTGACTGTT
This sequence comes from Candidatus Thiopontia autotrophica, assembly GCA_014384675.1. Classification (NCBI taxonomy): domain Bacteria; kingdom Pseudomonadati; phylum Pseudomonadota; class Gammaproteobacteria; genus Candidatus Thiopontia; species Candidatus Thiopontia autotrophica. The sequence continues at coordinate 25,722 of JACNFK010000031.1, forward strand.
ATGGACTCATGCAGTGTTCTGGTTCCAGAGGTGGGGGAGAGGATTGGTGATCTTCGTGAGTTGATTACCTCCATGGACGGGTGTAACAAGATAGCCCAGATTGAGGTCGCTTGTGATGATAGCCAGTCCCTGTTGGTTTTTCGTAACCTGGAGCAGCTCTCTGAGGCAGACCTCTCACGGCTGGATAAATTTGGAAAGGAGCATGATCTCAATATCTATCTGCAACCCAAGGGGCCTGATAGTGTTACTCCACTAAACCGGGACCATGAGGTGGAGCTTAGCTATCACCTGAACAGCTTTGATCTTGATTACAGTTTTCTACCAACCGACTTTACTCAGGTAAATAGTGCAATCAATCAGGAGATGGTGCCGCTTGCAATTGAGATGTTGCAGCTGACTGATCAAGACGAGGTGCTTGACCTGTTTTGTGGTTTAGGCAACTTTACCCTGCCTATTGCGAAAACAGCAGGTCATGTGGTCGGGGTGGAGGGGGATGAGGCATTGGTGCAGCGTGCGCGAGAAAATGCAGAGCGCAACAATATCGAGAATGCGGAATTCTTTGCTGTCGATCTTCAGGATGAAGAGACTGGTGGCATCTGGTTGAATGATCGTTACAACAAGGTTCTGCTGGATCCCCCACGAAGTGGCGCACTGGAGATTGTGCAGAAGATGGGTCATATCCAGCCTGAACGGATCGTCTATGTCTCCTGCAATCCAGCAACCCTGGCTCGTGATGCAGATGAGTTGGTGAACAATCAAGGTTACAGGTTGGTCTCTGCCGGGGTGATGGATATGTTTCCACATACCGCCCATGTGGAATCCATTGCGCTATTTGTCAGGGGCGATTGAGTATTTTCAGGATCAATCAGTAAGGCACATTGCAAGATGGTCTGTTCTTACCATCTATCTGTTGCAGACCAGTGACTGAGTCTAGTCGGCCAGATGCTTCTCCAGATTCCTGCACCGCATGCTGTTCTAATCAATCTCCTCGGTATAGAAGGCGTAGCCGTTGTGCCCCCGCTTCTTCGATCGGTACATGGCCAGGTCGGCGCTCTTCAACAGGGTTTCTGCACCGTCACCGACTATGGATGTGATGATTTTGGATGATTTTCCCCGTGCTTTCATGGGCAGATCAGTCTTGATTGTTCCTGAAGGTTAACGGCTGATCAACCTTGATTGGTCTATGCGTTGCTGGTTTCGAGGTGAGTAAAGATGCATTGTGGTAATATAAGCGCTTCCTGCTATTCTTGAGGCGCTAGCCATGACATTCAAAACCAAAGAGTTGCCTGCGTTTGATGCGCTGGGCATCAGCCCCGCTGTGCTGAAAGCCATTACCGAGATTGGTTATGAATCACCATCACCAATTCAGGCAGAGGCAATTCCACCGCTGCTTGAGGGGCGTGATATTCTTGGGCAGGCACAGACCGGTACCGGTAAAACAGCTGCCTTTGCGCTGCCACTGTTGTCACGGATCGACTTAAAGCTTCGCAAACCACAGGTTCTGGTGTTGGCTCCTACAAGGGAGTTGGCAATTCAGGTCTCCGAGGCGTTTCAGCGTTATGCTCAGCAGTTAAAGGGGTTTCATGTGGTCCCCATCTATGGTGGACAGGATTACCGTCAGCAGTTGCGGGCGCTTGATCGTGGTGTGCATGTTGTAGTGGGTACTCCAGGAAGAGTTATGGACCACATGCGTCGGGGTAGTCTAAAACTAAACTCTCTACAGTGTCTGGTTCTTGATGAGGCGGATGAGATGCTACGCATGGGGTTTATTGATGATGTTGAGTGGGTTCTGGAGCAGCTTCCTGAAAACCACCAGACAGCACTGTTCTCGGCAACAATGCCAAATGCCATCAGCCGTATTGCCAAGAAATATCTAAAAGATCCAGCACTGGTCAGTATCAAGGGAAAGACCACAACAGTTGAGAGTGTGCGCCAACGTTACTGGATGGTGAGTGGGTTACATAAAATGGATGCCCTGACTCGTATCCTTGAGGTGGAGGAGACTGATGGAATCATCATCTTTGTGCGCACCAAAATTATAACTACAGAGATAGCCGAGAAGTTGTCTGCAAGAGGGTTTGCAGCCGAGGCAATCAATGGTGATATTCCACAAAAGTTGCGTGAGCAGACAATCAACAAGCTAAAGAGTGGAAAACTGGATATCCTGGTTGCAACAGATGTTGCTGCTCGTGGACTTGATGTGCCACGAATTAGCCACGTTATAAATTATGATGTCTCATACGACACGGAGTCATACGTGCACCGGATTGGACGTACTGGGCGTGCCGGACGCAAGGGTGATGCTATTCTCTTTATTGCCCCACGGGAGAAACGAATGCTGCATGCAATTGAGCGTGCAACCAGACAGAAGATCGAGCAGATGGATCTTCCAAGCAATGAAGTAATAAATGATCGTCGTATCGCCAAATTCAAACAACGTATCACAGACACCATAGCCAAAGAGGAAGATCTTGAGTTTTACGGAAAAATCATCGAGTCATACCGTATCGAGCATGATATCCCTGCACTTGAGATTGCGGCGGCTTTAGCAAATATGTTTCAGGGGGATACCCCGCTTCTGGTAAAAAACCAGGAGAGGAAGAGACGTAATGAAAAAAGTCGTCACGAGGGCCGCTCTAGAGAGAGGGCTGATAGCAGAGTAGAAAGGGGTAAAAAACAACGTCGTGAGAGCAGCAGAAGGGAGCCTCTTCAAGCAGGTAGAGAACGTTTCCGTCTGGCAGTTGGGTCTGCTCATGAGGTAAAAGCGGATAATATTGTTGGTGCCATTGCTAATGTAGCAGGTCTCTTTAATGAAGATATTGGCAAGGTTGAGATTCATGAGCAATACAGTACTGTAGATCTACCAGAGGGAATGCCCAGGGATATATTCCGTGAGCTGAGAAAAACCTGGGTATGTGGGCAAAAACTGGAAATCTCCCGTATTGGTGGAGAGGACAGTGGAAATCAGCCTCCGCGCAAGAGGAGGGGTGATAAAACGGGCGGGAAGAAAAAACAGCAAGGTGCAAAGCGCAGAGGGAGACCATCAAAAGGAAGATCAAAAAAAGGTCAGCCGGGCAGCTGAAGAAACTGCCTGTGCTTAAAAAACAGGCAATCAGCTGGTGCGTGTAAATGGCCTCAGGCAATCATGAAAAAATTAAGTTATCTACAACTTTATCAACAGCTATTGTGGAGAAGCCGGTTTCTGCTTATTGTCTTATGGGCTTACAAAATCGAACAATAATTCAAATCATAAAATTGGTGTAACCTGCTGAATTTAGGTTAATCTATAAATAAATTTTCCAGAAGTTAAAGTTGTTTGTAACTTATTGTTTTGCTGTGAACCTGCCAATATTTACCTGTCCTCATCATCAGGTTATTCTAATATCCACATGTTTGTGGCTATATATTGGATAAAGAAAAAAGGAGTTACGACGCTAATCGTAACTCCTTTTTATATGGCTCCCCCGACAAGACTCGAACTTGTGACCCAAGGATTAACAGTTCCTTTTCCATTGTATATACCACGCATGTAAAAACAGTATATTGTCGTGTATATATGCGGAAACCGCATGTATGTAAGGTATGTTGACATTCACTGTATATCACCCTATATTAGTTCATATCTATTTTCAAGGTTGCCCCGAGGTTGCCCCAGAAAATAATGATCATTTCACCAGTGTTTTACTGTTTTGAAGGACTAATATGGCGAATAAATTCAATTTCACGCAATCTAGGGTTAGGGCTATTCAGCCTCCAGAAAAGAAGGGTGCAAGGGATGTCTATCATGACCAAGGGCAACCAAAGCTAATCTTGAGGGTGTCTGCTACGGGTAATAAAAGTTTTGCAGTGGTGAAGAAAGACTCGAAAGGTGCAACCAAGAGGGTGACGATAGGAAACTTCACGGACATCACTGTTGACGACGCCAGAAATCGTGCCAAGGATATTCTGTCTGATCTCAATAAGGGGATTGATCCTGTTGAAGAGAAGAGGTTATCAAGGGCTAAAACTCAAACTTTGCAGGAGTTGCTTGACTCGTATCTTGAGGATCATGCTTTAGAGTCAGTTACTGTTACTGACTATAAGAGAAAAATAAAGTGGGGTTTTGAGGAATGGTTGAAGAAACCAGCTTCACAGATTACAGAGAGCATGGTTCTGGCTAGGCACAAGAAGTTAACCAAGAGGGGAAAGACTGCAACGAATGGCGCATTTAGACCGTTGAGGGCAGTGCTGAACTACGCAATCACTAAGAAAGCAATTAATCATAACCCTGTGGCTGTTCTCAGTGCCGGCAGGCTGTGGCACAAGGAGCGTAGAAGGACAGACATAATTCGCCCAAAGCAACTAGGCGAGTGGTTGAGTGCTGTTGATCAGCTAGAGCCAGCAATGCACAGAGTTGCATTCAAAATGTTTCTTTTCATGGGGTTTCGGATCACAGAGACTTATAAAATCCAGTGGAGTGATGTGGATCTGGATAATGGTTTGATTGTGCAAAGAGATACCAAAAACCATACAGATCATGAATTGCCTATCCCTAAAATTCTACTGCCAGAGATTGAGAGACTTAAGAGGGACGCTGTAGAGCGGTTAGAAGAGGGGGAAGAGTTATTACCGTTTATGTTCCCAGCTATAAAGCGAGATTCATTCCATGGCAGACCCAAGTTGCAGATAGCTTCCTTGAACAAGAAACTTGGTTTTCACTTCAGTCCCCATATGGCACGACACACCTTCACAACGATTTGTGAGGCTGTAGGGATACCTAAGACCATGATTGATAGGTTGACCAACCACACTATGACAAGCGATGTAACAGCTGGATATATCCACACGGAAGTTGAAACCTTGAGAGAGGCTATTAACAAAGTTGCGGACTATATCGAGGAGCAAGTTAAGGTAAGCAAGAAAGAGGAAAATAAGCGGTCAGAAAGTGATGGTGACGAATCAAATGTGGTTCAGTTGCGGGGATAATAAAACAGAACAAACATAGAACAAAAGCTTTACTTTCTCATATACACTACATTATAATTAATTGCGTAGGGTTCTGGTGCGCTACTGACAAACGGGTAGACACCAAAACATAGCCGAACTATAGCACCCCCTATTCTGGTGGATAATGTTGACAGCCCTTATTTGGGTAGGCTTCTAAACAGGGTAAATCCCTGAAAGGAATGTCAGCATGTGCAAATTACTTACTCCCAAAGAGACTGCTCACAAATTAGCAACTACTCCAGCCAATTTGGCGCAATGGCGGTGCTTGGGAACTCACAATCTTCCATATCTGAAACTTGGTAC
>JACNFK010000032.1 GCA_014384675.1 Candidatus Thiopontia autotrophica
TAGGCCAGGGCAAAGACAAGGTAAGACAGTACCTCAAAGACAACCCTGAGACAGCCCGGGAGATTGAACAGCAGATACGGGAGCAGTTGCTGCCGGACCGGGCCGGTGGCGGATAGAGATATAGCACACGCGCGTGACCAGGCGCTGCGCCTGTTGGCACGGAGAGAGCACTCGATACTTGAGTTGAGGCGCAAGCTGGTTGGCAGGGGGTATGGTGAGGAGATGGTCGATCCTCTACTGAAGCAGCTGGTTGAGGAGGGAGTGTTGAGTGAGGAGCGGTTTGCGGAGAGCTACGTGCGCTCACGAGTTGGTAAGGGGCTAGGGCCGTATCGTATAGAGCGGGAGTTGCAGGAGAAGGGCGTTCCCGCAGAGAAGATTGAACCGGCGATGGAGCCCTATGCTGATGAGTGGAATGGGTGTGCGCGCAGAGTGAAAGAGAAAAAATTTGGAACAGAGAGAGTTGATGATTTTAGTGAACAGGCACGACAACAGCGTTTTTTGCAGTACCGGGGATTTACCCATGAGCAGATTCGGGTAGTAATTGATACCCCACGGAATGACTGAATAGATCATGAAAAGTAACGAAATTAGAACTGCATTTTTAGACTTCTTTGAACAGAAGGGGCACCAGGTTGTGGATAGTAGTCCACTGATACCGGCCAATGATCCAACCCTGCTCTTTGTGAATGCCGGGATGGTGCAGTTCAAGGATGTTTTTCTGGGGCAGGAGAAGCGTAACTACAGCAGGGCAACCTCGGTACAACGTTGTCTGCGCGCAGGGGGAAAACACAATGACCTGGAGAATGTTGGCTACACGGCACGTCACCATACCTTCTTCGAGATGCTTGGAAACTTCAGTTTTGGAGACTATTTCAAGCGGGATGCGATTCAGTATGCATGGGAGTTTCTGACGGTTACTCTTGGGTTGCCAGAAGAGAAACTATGGGTCACTGTATATGAGGAGGACCCTGAGGCAGAGGATATATGGCTCAAGGAGATGAAAGTCTCTGCGGAGCGTTTCTCACGCTGTGGCGCCAAGGATAACTTCTGGTCAATGGGGGACACCGGCCCTTGTGGCCCCTGTTCCGAGATCTTCTATGATCATGGAGAGGAGATTGCCGGCGGTCCTCCGGGCTCTCCAGATGAGGATGGGGATCGTTATATCGAGATCTGGAATCTGGTGTTCATGCAGTATGACCGTGATAACGACGGTACTCTTAATTCACTGCCGCACCCATCGGTCGATACCGGTATGGGGCTGGAGCGGTTGGCTGCCATTCTGCAGAATGGGCATAGTAACTACGATATCGATCTGTTCCAGAATCTGATGAAGGCTGTCGCCAAAGAGACCGGGGTAACTGACCACAACCACACCTCAGTCAAGGTGATTGCAGACCATATTCGCTCCTGTGCCTTTCTCGCTGTGGATGGGGTTGTTCCATCCAATGAGGGGCGTGGTTATGTCATGCGTCGTATCGTTCGCCGTGCAATTCGCCATGGCTACAAGCTGGGGCAGCCAGATCCATTCTTCCATAAACTGGTTGCCCCATTGGTGGCCGAGATGGGTGAGGCCTATCCTGCGCTTCCTGCGGCACAGCAGCAGGTAGAGAGGGTGTTGCTGAAAGAGGAGCAGCGCTTTGCAGAGACCCTGGATCAGGGGATGCGCATTCTTGAGGAGAGTATTGCTGCCCTGGATGGGGACGAGATTCCTGGTGAGACCATCTTCAAGCTTTATGATACTTACGGGTTTCCGGTTGATCTAACCGGAGATATAGCACGTGAGCGTAATCTGACTCTGGACCTTGATGGTTACGAGAAGGCAATGACAGAACAGCGTGACAGGGCGCGTTCAGCAAGCAGTTTCAAGAGTGCGCAGGCTGAAGGTCTGGAGATTGAGGGAGAGACTAAATTTAGTGGATATGATGGTCTTGAGGATCAATCAACAGTAGTTGCTCTGTTTAAAGAGGGCACTTCTGTTCAATCCCTTGATGAGGGTGACAGCGGTGTAGTTGTGCTTGAGTCCACCCCGTTCTATGGAGAGTCTGGTGGACAGGCGGGTGATATGGGGCTACTTAATGGCGAGGGGCTGGCATATTTTGAGGGTGAGGATACCCAGAAACAGACTGGAGGAACCATTCTCCACATTGGTGAGGGTGGGGGTGGCACAATATCTATTGACGATATCATCAGTGCCAAGGTGGATGTGACTGAGCGCAAGGCAACAGCACGAAACCACTCGGCAACCCATCTGGCACATGCTGCGCTGAGAAAGATCCTTGGTGACCATGTACAGCAGAAGGGTTCACAGGTGAATGGTAATCGACTCCGTTTTGACTTCTCCCATTTTGAACCCATGACAGATGAGCAGATTCATGAGGTGGAGCGTCAGGTCAACGAACAGATTCTTGCAAGCCACCCAGTGGATAGTCAGGTAATGTCAATTGACGATGCCAAGGCTACCGGGGCGATGGCACTATTTGGCGAGAAATATGGTGATGAGGTGCGGGTTGTGCGGATGGATGAGTACTCGACAGAGCTCTGTGGGGGCACCCATGTGGCATCCACTGGCGAGATCGGGATGTTCCGTATCCTCTCCGAGAGCGGGGTTGCTGCTGGTGTCCGCCGTATGGAGGCAGTTACGGGCGAAGGCGCACTGGCTTATGTGGAGTCTGGTGAGCAGACCCTTCAGCAGCTGGCGTCTCTTGTAAAGGCCAGTAGAGAGACGGTTGGCGACAAGGTGCAGGCTCTGGTTGAACAGAGCAAGAAGATGGAGAAAGAGCTGGAGCGTCTGAAATCAAAGCTGGCTAGCGCATCATCAGGAGACCTGGTCTCTGAGGCAGTAGAGAGTGGTGGAGTAAAAGTGCTGATCACACATCTTGAAGGGGCTGATGTCAAGACCCTGCGTACGACAATGGATCAACTAAAGGATAAACTGGGAACTGCGGCAATTCTTCTGGCAACAGCCAGTGGAGGGAAGGTGGTTCTGGTGGCCGGTGTAACCAAGGATGCAACTGACCGAATAAAGGCTGGTGATATGGTTAGGCATGCTGCGGAGCTTGTTGGCGGCAAGGGTGGTGGACGTCCCGATATGGCACAGGGTGGCGGTAGTGATCCATCGGGGATACCAGATGCCATTGAATCAACCAAGGCCTGGGCGCAAGAGGTACTGCAGTAATGGCACTTATAGTACAAAAATATGGCGGAACCTCTGTCGGCAGCGTCAAACGAATTGAGGCGGTAGCAGACAAGGTAAAAGAGTGGCGTGATCGCGGCAACCGGATGGTCGTTGTAGTCTCTGCCATGAGTGGTGAGACCAATCGGATTGTTGCTCTGGCAAAAGAGATTGATCCCAACCCAACCCCGCGCGAACTGGATGTGGCGATGGCAACCGGGGAGCAGGTAACCATCGCTCTGTTGACTATTGCCCTGGAGAAGAGGGGAGTGCCGGCTCGCTCCTATACCGGCCCACAGGTGCAGATTCTTACCGATAGCTCACACAACAAGGCACGCATCCTTGATATTGATGCGCAGCGTGTGCGTGATGATCTGGACAAGGATCACGTTATTGTAGTCGCCGGTTTCCAGGGAACTGATGAGCATGGAAATATAACCACCCTGGGAAGAGGGGGATCTGATACCTCCGCAGTTGCAATAGCCGCAGCAATAGATGCTGATGAGTGTCAGATCTATACAGATGTCGATGGTGTCTATACCACCGACCCCCGCGTCGTCCCCAATGCACGGCGCATGGATCGCATCACCTTTGAGGAGATGCTGGAGATGTCCAGCCTTGGCTCCAAGGTGCTACAGATCCGTGCTGTGGAGTTTGCAGGAAAATACAATGTCCCCCTTCGGGTTCTCTCCAGTTTTGAGGAGGGCCCCGGAACACTGATTACATTTGAGGAAGAAGGAATGGAACAGCCAGTTATCTCAGGAATTGCCTTTCAACGTGATGAAGCCAAACTGACGGTACGTGGTGTACCGGATGAGCCGGGTGTAGCCTGCAAGATCCTGGTTGCAATCTCTGATCAAAATATCGAGGTTGATATGATTGTGCAGAACATTGCCAATGACGGCACCACCGACTTCACATTTACGGTTCACCGTAATGATTACCAGCAAGCAATGGCCGCTCTGGAGAAGATAGGCAAAGAGCTTGGGGCTCGTGAGACTATTGGTGACAGTGAAATTGTAAAGGTCTCTCTGGTTGGTGTAGGGATGCGCTCACATGCGGGGATCGCCAGCCAGATGTTTAAGGCACTGGCAAAAGAGGGGGTTAATATCCAGATGATATCCACCTCGGAGATCAAGATCTCGGTCATTATTGATGAGAAATATCTGGAGCTTGCGGTGCGTGCGCTACATGACTCTTTTGAGTTGGATGCTGAGCCTGAGGTTCATTAAAATATGTGGGTTTCATCCTGTCAAATTTCAAAAAACAGTAAAGTTCTAATGTTCTAGCAATTGTTTGAACAGGCGGTATACTGCATAAGCCAAAGGAACTGATAATAATAAAATGGAGATATGGAATGCTGATACTGACAAGGCGAGTCGGGGAGACAGTGAGGATAGGGGATGATGTATCCATTACTGTGCTTGGAGTAAAAGGCAATCAGGTACGTATAGGTATCGATGCGCCAAGAGAGATAGCTGTCCATCGAGAGGAGATTTACCAAAGAATCCTCGATGAAGAGAGCGAAGAAAACAAAGATTACACAGCGTAGACTCTACTGTAATCGTACCAAATAACAAAAAAAGCAGATAAAACTGCCATTGTCATCTTTACCTGATCTCTCTCTACAGGTATCCTTTGCGCCGTTCTCGAGACATGGGGTTGTCCATTTGGCCAATAATTGAGAGTCTCACAATTTCTACTGGAGAAGTGGCCGAGAGGCTGAAGGCGCTCCCCTGCTAAGGGAGTATGGGGTTAATAGCTCCATCGAGGGTTCGAATCCCTCCTTCTCCGCCATATATCTACCCTAACTGTATGTTTTTCAATAAATATAGTTAGGGTTTTTTGTTGTGGTCTACAAAATGGTCTACAAAATATGTCTTGCTATACTGGATAAATCTTGCATAACCATGGAAGAAATCACATGCTAAACGCTGTTCACACAATATGGTGTCAACCATGTTGTGTAACGAATACAGTGGAGGTGATGTGCGATAGCACATGACTGTAACGGTATATGCATACACTCTGCTGATCCTACTTTGTATAACGCCACATTATGTAAATGTGCTGAGAGCGGAATACCGTAACCGGTGAAGTTTGTAGGATTAATCCCACTAGCGGAGCTGGTGAAGGTGAGGAGCGGTGTTGAGAGGAAGACTATAGGATAGAATGGTGTCACTGGGGGAGCGTCTGAGTGCGCGTCCAGTGAGGGCTAAGGGGGGGGGGTTAAAAAAACAAGTATCACACTGTGATTACCACCTACACACACATTTTTTCACTAAAACCTTTGACGTGATATTCTTCATCTTGCCATGATCAAAATCTCTCTATGTACTCTGATAATTTATTCCGCAGTCTCAGGAGTATATGCATCCTCAGAATTGAGTGCTAAAGATCCTAGTGAAAAGCTACTAACAGCAATCCCCGGATTCTATCCACCGGGGAAAGAGCGCGTCCTTGTTGGCGTATCGGGTGAAGATGATCTGATGGACAAACTCCCCAGATCATTCAGATCTATTATGGGTGTATCGGAGGAAAGAAAACGTGAAATACAGAGCAGTGTGAATCTACATTTCATTGATGAAGCTATGCAGAAGATTACTATTCATCAAGAAAAAATCCATCAACTTACATTAGAGAACAGGCGACATGCTGTTGGTTATGCTTCAGCATTGATTGCAGATAAAACACCTGCTTGGCTAGAGAAGCAAACTAGTAAAGGACGATTTAATGAACAAGCTTACTACCGAGCCATAAGCAATATGATGTCATTTCTCTCCACCTTGGCATCTGATGCTGAAATGAATGATGCAGCAAAATGTCATGACCTAGAATCCCGTGCGCTATACGAGAAGGCACAGGGTGGAAGATATGTTTCTCCGGGGTGTAGAATGCGAGCATATGCTCACAGAATGTCAGATCTTATCCGTTGGAATAAAACCAATAAGGCTAAACCTGTAAAGGAAATTGTAGAAGAGTGGGTCAAGGCTGTAATGTTTTCTAGTCTATTGATAGCAGAATCCAATGAATAAAATAGCCATATTTTTTGTCTTGCAATTTATGGTGTCCGCGCAGGCATTTCCTTATGTTCTTGGCGGAAGCAATCTGGGGATATTTGGCTATCCGTCTCATAGCTGCTCTGTTCCTAGCAAACCATATAAACCATATTCATTTACAAGTGAACATGAAGTCAGTTCGTACAATTCGTCTGTTAAAATTTACAACATAAATGTAGATGCATATATTGACTGTATTAACACGTATGTTGAAAATGCAAATAACGACATTCAGCGCATACGTGATGCTGCTAATGATGCTGTTTCTGATGCTAAGATGAATCTATGACTGACCTAACTGATAAACAAAAGGCATTGGTTGATACCCTCGTAGCAGACGGTGGGACGATCAAGGATGCGGCTCTAACCGCAGGATACTCACAGGGGCATGGTGGTGAGAGTGGTCGTGTGGTGGCCTCTAAGACCTTACGGTTACCTCATGTTCAGGAGTATATGAGGCAGCAGATGATGATGTCATTTGGTATGGCATCACCTAAAGCCTTTAACAGAATTGTTCACCTCCTAGATCACGCAAACAGTGAACACGTTCAGTTGGAGGCCAGCAAGGAGATACTGAATAGAGGTGGTTTTGCTCCACCCAAGTCAGGGATCAGCCTCCATACAGGAGAGGTATCGATCAACATAGATCTAGGATGATGCTGAAATTTTTTCTGATCCCTACCTTTTTTTTGTGGTCATTACAGGCAACTGCTGAAAGGGCATGGGACTGTTACCATAAAGACCCGACAGAGCTTATCAACACTGCTCCATATACTGTCGTAGCCAGTGCTACCAATGAAGACTGCTACATTCTCAATGCTAAGGTATTTGACCCATCAGGCAGTCTAGTTGATGAACATAAGGACAAGTATGTTAGTGTCTATGAACATCTTCCAAGAGACTTCCCATACCTTGTGCTACGGGTTGATAGTGGTGGTTCAGGATGTTGTAGAAATTACTACTTCTATTCCAGTGTAGCACCATACCGGAAAGCAGGTGAGCTACTGCATGGGGCAATCTGGCTGAAAATATTCAAAGAAGATGATGGGTATTTTGTGATGTCTCATAACAAATCAGTAAAGCTCTTGAGGTGAGTGGTCATCGATATATGGTTATACTTGAAGATATACAAATGTAGACTATCATGCGTGGGGAGCAATCTTTTTGCTA
>JACNFK010000033.1 GCA_014384675.1 Candidatus Thiopontia autotrophica
ATGGGGTGGCTTTCTGTTGTGGCTGTTTCTCCGCGTTAGCGGCTCCGTACAACAAGTCAATTAACGGCGACCGCAAAAAGCGCGTCGCGTTATTTCAAACGTTAGTTATCAAAGTTACCCATTAATAGGAGTGTTTATGTTTAAAGTAATACCAAACGGTATAAATCGTTTAGATATCGAGCTGAGTGGAAAGTTGAATGCTGAAGATATGAAAATTGCATTAGACGATCTTGTCAGCAAGTCGAAGAACATTGAAAATGGCAAAATGCTATATGAAATTATCGACTTTCATCTTCCGTCATTTGGTGCAATTGGAATTGAATTTTCTCGTCTTCCTGAAATGTTTGGGCTTATGAAAAAATTTGACCGCGCAGCGGTATTGACTGATAAGACTTGGTTAAAGAAAGTAAGTGAATTTGAGGGGGCTTTGTACCCAGGTCTAGAAATTAAGGCTTTTAATAGAGACCAAAAAGTGGAAGCAGAAGCTTGGTTGTCGAGTTAGGTTGGCATTAGTCGCTAAACATAGTTAACAAATGGGTCGAGTTGACGTGGGGGGCTTTTGGTTCTTTTAAGCTGTGTGGTGGGTTGGAGTTTCGTGGCTTCGTGTATTTTCAGTTATGTCCCCCGCGCAACTCACCTATACCGTTAGCTTAAAAAGTTCAGTTAACAGTAAATTCTTGTGGTAATAAGTGGTCATATGTCATGAATAAGGTAAAATCAGTAATATCAATTTTTGCCATCTTTTTTCTTGGTTTTTGCTTGGCTGAAGAAAGTGAAAATATTAATAGGCCCAACACTTGGGAAAAATCTCAGCATGGTGTTACTGTTTCACTAAAGCAGTTGCATCCTGACCAAGTTGATGCTTTTTATATTGGTCGTGGTTTCACCATGGATCAAATAAAACCTTATACAAAAACATGTGTTTATACTGCAATAATGCGTAATGACAAAGCATTAAGCCGTATTCACTTTATTCGTAGTTATTGGAAAGTAAAAAATAAAGAAAATGAACAGGCGATTAAAAAAAGTTCTGAATGGCTCTCTTTGTTTAAGGGAAAAAAAGTAACTCCTTCAGCCTTAATTGCTTTTCGTCTTGCCCAGTTTCCAGAGGAACAAGAATATGAACCCAATGGAGACTGGAATCAAGGCATGCTGTCTATAAATATGCCTGCTGGGAGTACGTTTGACCTAATGGTTTATTGGGATATGAAAGGAATACCTTATAAACTAAAATTAAAAGAGGTTCATTGTGCTAAATAAGAGGCACATTAAGTTATATCAATCAATAATTTTATTATTGTTCGCAATAACTTGTAATAGTCAAGCAAAAGAACCCCCTTTGACGCATAATCTGACGGCTGTAAAAACACAAATATCAGCTACTGCCTTAAAATTACAAAATATGGATGAGGAGTTGACTGATATAAAGGCAATGAAGGGTCAGACCATTGTTATTAATTTTTGGGCCACATGGTGTCCACCTTGTCGTCGAGAAATGACCTCACTAGAAAAACTATATTTAGAAACAAAAGATAAAGATATTGTTGTTTTAGCTGTAAATATTGGTGAAGATATTGAAACGGTATTTTCGTTTATTAATAGCATAGAGCCTTCGCCAACATTTCCTATTCTATTTGATACAGATGCTTTAATAATGGAACAATGGAATGTTATTGGGTTACCTACTACTTATGTAGTAAACCCAAGAGGTATGATTGCTTACAAAGCTATTGGTGGACGTGAGTTTAATCATCCTGATATCTTGGAAAAGGTTATAAACCTAAAGAAAAATTAAAACAACAAAAATAAACATTGGGGCTCTATATTTTTAGACTCAAAAGGCTCAATATTTGGTTGGTATGGAAGATTTGAGTAGAACTTTTTTGTTGCTAAATGATTGGTGATTAAATCTAACATTGATTGCTATAACGGTCGATTATCTGCGGCACTGATTTTTTAAAGTTGTTGTGCAGCAGCAATGGCAGCTTGTCCGATAGCGATTCCCTGATCATTGGTCGGGATTTTGGATTGACTAAGTACGGTATAGCCTCTTTGAGTTAAAGACTGCTTACACCCCTCCAGCAGCAACCTGTTCTGGAAAACACCACCGACCAGTGCCACTGTAGAGAAAGAGTAGCTACTGGCGAGTTGAGTGGTGGTTTCACAAAGTGCTGAGATCAAACCGTGGTGAAAACGGGCAGCAATGGTGGCCGGCATGGTCTGGTTGCGCAGATCATCCAGAATAGCCTGCCAAAGTGGTTGCCAGTCAATGGTTAGCAGGTCGCCTTGAAAAGAGTGCTGGTGAGGGTAGGCAGAATCCATTTGTGTATCAAATTGTGAGCTTGCAACAGATTCAAGTAAAATAGCGGATTCAGCTTCAAAATTATTTATTTCTCTGTTTAGTCCTATGGCTGCAGCGACAGCGTCGATCACTCTGCCACAAGATGAGCTTAAGGGGGAGTTGATCTGTTGATCGATCATCTGGCGAATGGTCTTGAGTGGTTTCTGCTGTAGATAGTGGATCAGCTCTAACCCGGAATAGTCGTTGGAGAGCTGCTCCCAGTCAAAAAAATGGAGCAGGTGTGCCAGGCTGTTTCGCCACGGTTCCCGGTTGGCGTGGTCCCCTCCAGGCAGAGCCACTTGGGTAAAAGATGCGATGCGCCTGTAGTCCTGAAATCCCGCTAACAGAAACTCACCTCCCCAGATTTCACCAGAGTCACCATAACCGAGTCCATCCAGTGTGATTCCGAGTATCGGGGGATGGTCCAGAGGAATGCTGTTTTCGACCATACAGCTGGCAACATGTGCATGATGATGCTGTACCTCAATCAGCGGAAGTTGTTGCTCGCTGGCCCACGCGCGTCCCAATTGGGAAGAGCTATAGTCTGGGTGGCGGTCCACCACAATGGCTTGCGGAGAATGGCTGAATAACTGTTGGTAGAGCTGGACGGTATGTTGGTATTCGTTGATTGCTGCACTATTTTCAAGATCTCCGATATATTGCGAGAGGATGATGTCCTGATTGCGGAGTAGTGCAAAACTGTTTTTGAGTGCTCCTCCCATTGCCAGCAGTGGTGGACTGTTTTCAAAACCAGCCGGAAGCGGTATCGATTCCGGTGCCATCCCTCTTGCGTAGCGGAGGGTTCGGCTGTCACTGCTACTGTTCGAGAGTAGAACAACAGAGTCATCAACTCGATTGATAATCTCCCGGTCATGCATCAACCAGAAGTCGGCAATCCCGGCAAGCTGACGCCGGGCTGAATGGTTGCTGATACATTGTGGTTCGGAACTCTGGTTTCCTGAGGTAAGGACAATCGGGTGGTCGAGCTGATCCATTAATAGGTGGTGGAGTGGTGTGTAGGGGAGCATAAAGCCGACCGTCTGCTGCAGTGGTGCGAGCGAAGATGCAAGAGAGTCTTCATCCATTCGTTGATCAAGAATGACAATGGGGGCACTACGGCTCTCCAGTAGCTTGTGCGCGGATTCCGGTATCTCTGCGTAGCGTTCAATCGCGCCGCAATGTTTTGCCATCACCGCAAAGGCTTTATTGACCCTCTTTTTTCGTGCCCGCAACAGTGCAACCGCCTGTTCACTGGTGGCATCACAGGCCAGATGAAAACCACCCAACCCTTTGATTGCCACAACCTCTCCTGCACGGATTTTCTCTGCAGCCAAGAGAATTGGGTCGCCGTCGAGAGTGATTCCTGATCGATCTTCTAACCAGAGTTGAGGGCCACACTCTGCACAGCAGTTGGGTTGTGCATGAAAGCGACGATCTGCAGGGTCTTCATACTCAGTCTGACAGGCCTTACAGAGAGTGAATTTTGACATTGAGGTATTGACACGATCATAGGGGATTGCCTGAATGATCGAGAGACGGGGACCACAGTGGGTGCAGTTGGTAAAAGGGTAACGGTAGCGGCGATTGGTTGGGTCAAAGATATCTTTGGTGCAGTCAGGGCAGGTCGCAGCATCGGCAGTAATATGGGTTGTAACCGCTCCTCCATGGCTCTCTACAATGGTAAAAAGGTCCGGTTGAATTCCAGAGAGCGGGGTCGTTGTGATCTGTTCAATAATAGCCAGAGGAGGCGGCTCTTGCTGTAGTTGATGTAAAAAATGGTCAATCTGCTGCTCTCTTCCCCAAACCTCAATCGTTACCCCGGAAGCGTGGTTCCAGACAGAGCCGGTAAGTCCGTTTTGTTTGGCTAAATTCCAGACCGTGGGACGAAAGCCCACCCCCTGCACAACACCGGATACAGAAACAGAGCGACCAATATTGATAGGGGGGGGCTGTTTCAAGATCGAGTGGCCCCCTGCGGTCTACGGTGAAACGCGATGGTGGCAGGTGTTCTCGATTTCGCGATCTTATGAACAAAGTTGTAGCGTGCAATATGGTAGCTGGGGTCAAAACCATAGAAGTTCAGCCGCATCTTTTCTAGCTCAGTCTCACGATAACGGGCGAGCGGTTTTGTCTGTTCGTCCTCAATACGTTGTTGGCGTCTCTGTTTCATCTGCCGGTCAAAATCGGGTTGGTTAATCAGTTTCTTGACCTCATTTTTACAGCTGTTTAAGAAAGAGTCATGTGGGGTATCAAATTGTTGATCAATAAGTCCTAATCGGAACGCCTCTTCAGTTCCCATCGGTAGTCGAGCCTGAGAGATCTGTTGGGCATGCTCTACACCGGCATGTTTGGGAAGTAGATAGCTCCAATATTCAGAACCATAGAGGTTTCCCATGTCCTTGTAGTGGGGGTTGAGGATAACCCCTTTTCTGGCCCAGATGAGATCAGCTGCACGAGCGAGAAAGAGCCCTCCAGCGGCGGCATTGCCCCGTACTGCACTTATGATTAGGTGGTGATCACTCTGGAGAATCTCCAGGGCTAGATCATCCATCGCGTTGATGTTCTCCCAGGAGGCATCTGCAGGGCTTTGGGCTGCTTCAATCTGGTTGAGACACATTCCGTTAGACCAGTAGTTTTCGCCGCCCAGAAGCAGGATAGCGCGGGTAGAGCGCCGTTTGGCCTGTTGCAGGGCTATCTGTAGTTGCTGACAACGGGCAGTGCTCATAGCGCCATTATAAAAGTTGAAGTGGATCAGGCCGACACCACTCTCCTCTTCATAGACAATCTCCCGATATCCACTCTGCATTGCGGATGAATAGTGAACCTCTTCGAGGGGTGGGTGGCTGTTCAGTTCATTAGCCAGTAGTTGAGTGGCGGGTAGCTTAAAAGGGTGGCTGCTCTGTTGGTCTTTCAGGTGGCCAATCCACACGCCTTTACCATCTGCTGTGGCGCGACAGAGCGCCGGGCCAGAACGGGCGATGATTTCACCGGGAGAGCCACTGAGTTGCTCTTCCGGTTGTGCGTCATAAAGGTAGAGTGGATGCCCAAAGAGGGAGTCCAGCAGACCGGGAGAGCCATCTGCACTGTTAATCTTGCGCAAAACACTCTCTTGGCTATCCTGTTGCCAATCGATTCGGCGCGCTTGCTGACTCATCAACGGTTGTTCATTTCTGCGTTGTTCCTCTGGAAGAGCGGTCTGGGGCTGAGGTGAAATAGAGCCGGTTTCAAATTGTCGGATTGCTTGCAGGGTTACTTTTGAGGCCGCATCAGTCACCTCCTGGTGGTAGAGCGCCGCCTTGGTTGTGTTACGCATCGGAAAGGTTTCGAAACCCCAGATATCACCACCATCCAGTGTTGCATTGGCCTGAAGCAGAGTGACGCCCCATAATTTTTCCTGCTTGAGTAGTGCCCAATCCAGTGCTGAAGGGCCACGGTCACCCGGAGGGCCGGGGTGGAGGATAAGACAGGGGAGTTGTCTCCAGATGGTCTCTGGGATTCTGCGCTTGAGAAATGGTGCGATCAGCAGATCGGGTTGGAACAGTGAAATCGCCTCAGCTGTGATCTCATCGTGAATATCCAGCTCAACAGAGGTCTGATAACCCGCCTCACGCAGGTCGACAAAGAGTCGTTGTGTCAACCCGTTAAAACTGTGCGCCAGAAGCAGAATTTTCAACCGGGGTTCCTTAACATATTCTTGGCAACTGCTCTCCAACCAGCCAGTCGACCACCCGGTTCCCACCAAAGCTGGTCTCTAGTTGTACAAACCCCATCTTATCTTCAATGACTTCTCCAATAATGGCTGCATCTTTTCCGTTAGGGTGCTGTTGCATTGTGGTCAGCAGCTTGTCGGCATGCTCAGCCGCAGCAATACAGATCAATTTACCCTCATTGGCTACATAGAGCGGGTCTAATCCCAGTAGTTCACAGGCAGCGTTGACGGCGGGCTGAATCGGTAACTGTTTTTCAATAATGCGCATACCAACAGCGGACTGTTTGGCCAACTCATTTAGTGTGGTTGCAAGACCACCACGGGTTGGGTCACGTAGACAGTGGATGTCAGGTACGGCAGCGACCAGATTGGCAATCAGACCATGTAGTGCGGCAGAGTCTGATTCAATGGTGGTCTCAAACTCAAGATTTTCCCGGCTGGAGAGGATAGCAACCCCGTGATCCCCTAAAGTACCACTGAGTAGTATTTTGTCGCCCGGTTGTGCGCGATCTCCTGCAATGTTGACCCCTTCAGGCACAATGCCAACTGCTGTCGTTGTAATAAAGATCCCATCTCCACTGCCTCGTTCCACCACCTTGGTGTCTCCAGTCACCACAGGAACTCCTGCTTTGGCAGAGGCTTTCCCCATGGATTGAATAATCTGTTCCAGCTCCGAGAGAGGAAATCCCTCTTCCAGAATAAAACCGGCGGCCAGGTAGAGTGGTTTGGCACCCGACATGGATACATCATTGAGTGTGCCATGAATAGAGAGTGAACCAATATCACCACCGGGAAAAAAGAGTGGAGAGATCACATGCCCATCAGTACTGATCGACATACGACCGACTGGAACCGGAAAAGTAGCCTGATCATTTGCCTGTCGTAGCAGCTCATTGTCAAAGTGGTGGACAAAAAGCTCATCAATCAGTTGGGCCATGGCCCGACCACCACTACCGTGGGTCATATCAACGTAGCCATTTTTCAGGTCGAGTTTATAGCCGTAATGTTTGGGATGAGAAGTCATGTTGATTGTCATATATTGATGTAGTTGTCTCAGTAAGGTCTTTATGGTTGAAGTGTACTATGTTGTCAAAAATGAAACTGATTCCACCAAGGGATGAAAATGGTAGTGACTCTTCCTCTGGTGGCTAAAGCGGATGCTGATGAGGCGAGCGCTCGTCGTGAGAGATCACTCTGAAGCGGTTTCCGGGGAGATGTTGCGGAACCGACCATAGCTCCAGTAGGCGGCGCAGGCCCCTTCAGAAGAGACCATACAGGACCCCATCGGGTTTTCTGGAGTACAGACAGTACCAAACAGTTTGCAATCGCTGGGACGTTTCGCGCCACGTAAAATAGCGGGGCATTCACACCCTTTGATCTCTTTGGATTCGATGTCCGGGATGTTGAAACGCTGTTCCGTATCAAATTCATTAAAAGGCTGTTTAATTCGTAATGCACTATAGGGGACCTGCCCCAAGCCACGCCACTCAAACAGAGGACGCAACTCAAACAGTTCGGCGACCAGTGTTTGTGCCTTCATATTTCCGTCACGACTGACTACTCGATGGTACTCGTTTTCTACCTCGTAACGTCCCTCATTGAGCTGTTGTATTAACATCAGCGTCGACTGCATAACATCGAGTGGCTCAAAACCGGCAATCACAACAGGACGTTGAAACTCCTCAGCAAAGAACTCATAGGGACGACTGCCGATAATTGCGCTGACATGAGAGGGGCCAAAGAAACCGTCAATAGAGACGGTGCCAATCTCACGAACCTCAGGAGACTCGAGAATGTTTTGAATAGCTGCGGGAGTGAGGACATGGTTACAGAATACAGTGAAGTTTTTTAACCCTTCCATTGCGGCCTGTTTAATGGCTACAGCAGTGGGTGGGGTCGTGGTCTCAAAACCGATAGCAAAGAAGACCACTTCACGCTCCGGATTTTCCCTTGCAATTTTCAGGGCATCTTGTGTCGAGTAGACCATACGCACATCGGCCCCTTGAGCTTTTGCTTTGAGCAGACTTTTTTGATGGCTAGCAGGTACTCGCAACAGATCACCATAACTACAGAGAATCACATCTTC
The DNA here is from genome assembly GCA_014384675.1 of Candidatus Thiopontia autotrophica. Lineage (NCBI taxonomy): Bacteria > Pseudomonadati > Pseudomonadota > Gammaproteobacteria > Candidatus Thiopontia > Candidatus Thiopontia autotrophica. Next base: position 8,137 of record JACNFK010000033.1, read on the forward strand.
CTGTTCCAGCAGATAGAGTGCTTGATCAATACGTGCCGTTGGGAGTACACAGACAGGACAACCGGGTCCATGGACAAAATGTACATTTTCTGGCATCAAATCCGGTACACCATAACGGAAGATAGCGTGGGTATGACCTCCACAAAACTCCATCAGGTTATAGTGGCGACCTGAATCAGCAGCACGCTGGATTTTACTGGCAAGTTTCTGTGCCAGCTCCCCGGAGCGGAACTCATCAATGTATCTCATTTTAGTGGTTCTATGGTTTCTAAATTCCCCATCTCAGCAAATAGTGCCAGTGTCTTTTCGGCTTCGATGGTATCCACTTTGCTGAGGGCATAACCGACATGTAACAGAACATAATCACCCACTGCAATCTCCTCTACCAATGCCAGCGAGATCTCTTTATGGATACCATCGATTGAGACCGTTGCGCTCTGTTGATCAGCAGAGATGGTGGTAATTTGAGTTGGGATAGCGAGGCACATCAGTGTTCAGTTTCAGTCGGGTTGAGGGTTAAATCATAACCAACACAGGGATCAATTGCATGGATGATCAGAGCAGCCTGCTGCTTTACTGTTGCAGTGTTTGGCTCTAGTTGACGCAATGCTTGCGAGACCACACCTTGTGGGTGAAAATTCCACTCGGTTGGTGCGAGGATCTGGTAACGGATAACTTGGCTGTTTTCGACCGCAACACGATGCAGTAACTGTCCCCGGGCTGCAGTGCTGAGACCGACCCCTACAGAGGAGTGATAAGTGGCTATGGAAGGGGGAGGAGCGGGATTGAGCAGCTGTGTTAGTTGCTGAAGTAGCTCTGTAAGGCGAGCGACAGATCGGGTTAATAGTCCATTTCCGTAATGGGTGTAGAGGATTTCCAATAGTGGGCTCTGGGTACGACTGAATGGGGTGGTCTCTCTGGGGATAGCTTTCCATAGAGGTTGGGCGACAAAATCAGCTTGATCGAGCAGTTGATGGATCAAGTCAACCTCCAGAGAGGGTAATGGTGAGCTATCACACTCTCCGAGATGGCTCCAGCCAGCACGCTCAAGCTGTTGGATAAAGCGGGTTGCAACGGTTTCTTGCTGTAGGCTCCAGCTCCAAAAATCATCGAGGCTGGTTATGGATTCCCACTGTGCGATCGGAACTCCCAGTAATGAGTGCTCTACAATCTCGATAAGCTGTTGCTGGAGGGTAGAAACCACTACAGTATCAGATGGAGAGAGTTGAGGTTGGAGTTGGAAGGGAGAAGTGTCCCCTGTTAATGCCTGTCGCATCTGCTGTTGTAGTGTCATCACCCTTGCCATGGTCTGTTCGGATGGAGGCTCGCCAAGTGAATCCCCCCACCCCAGCAAGGTTCTCCAGAGGTGTTCGCGGATGGTTTCCAATGCAATCAACTGTTGCCGAATTTTTTCGCTCTCTGTTGAAGGGGACAGTTCAAGCGCCTGTTCACAGGCTCGTACAGCCGCCGCCGCCTGGGCTGTACCACAAATACTGAAAAGCAACGGAAGTGCTTTGAGTGTTTCATCGATAGATTTTCCATGAAACATCTGACAAGCATGTACCGGCCGGGTAGAGTCAATGGTGACGTGATGGGCATTATCCTCGGTCGGGGATAAGGTGATTGCAATGCGTCCCTCCAGATTCATCTCAGGAGTGGTGGTGATCGTGGCTGTGGGTATGGTCGTGGCTATGGGTGTGCTGATGGAGTGCCACTCCGTCCGGCTGCAGTGCAGGCGTTAAGGTGGCTCCGCTAGCAAGATGTCTACGGTAGTGCTGCAGCGTATGGCGTAGCCAATTCAGCCAGCGCTCCAACCCTTCGCCACTCTTTGCGGAGAGAGAGATCATCTCAGCAGGGTTGGAGAGTTCTCGCAGGTACTGTTCCGCCCGTTCTGGCTTAAACTCTTCCAGATAGGGGAGCAGGTCGGTTTTGGTAAGTAACATCAGGTCTGCAGCGCGGAAAATGACCGGATATTTAGCGGGCTTATCATCCCCTTCGGTCACCGAGAGCAGAGTGATATTACGGTGGTGTCCCAGGTCAAAACTGGCAGGACAGACCAGATTACCCACATTTTCGATAAACAGGATGTCGAGATCCTCCAGTGTGAGCTGGTGGAGTGCATCATGAACCATGTGCGCATCAAGATGGCAGGCGCTCCCCGTCGAGATTTGACAGGCGGGCACCCCTTTTTTACGGATACGGTCCGCATCATTTTCGGTCTCCAGATCCCCTTCAATGACACCAATGTTGAACTCGTCCCCCAATGCATCAATGGTGGCCTCTAGCAGAGCAGTTTTCCCGCTTCCGGGAGAAGACATCAAGTTGATCGCCAGCAGCTGATGCTGGTCAAAATGTTGGCGGTTGTGCATCGCCTGATGGTCATTCTCATGTAGCACCCCCTGTAGAACTTCTACCGCTTCACCGCCACTGCTGGTTTTGGAGAGCTTGCCATCATTGACAATCAGATGCTCATTGCCCGGGGTGATATTGCATCCACACGTGTCACACATTCTCTCTCTCCGTAGGTTTGTCTAGCTCTATACTCTGTAGCAGCATCTCATCGCCACTCACAAGCTGTGTTCTCCACTCTCCGCAGTGGCTACAGACCATGCGATTGGCCTTTGCGCTACTCTCTCTGTCACAACTCGGACAGTATATGGTAATCGGCATCTCCTCAATTTCAAGTCGAGCCTCTGCAGCAATGGTGTCGGCACTGGCGATGGTCCAGGCATTGATCAACAGAGGTGTTTCAACCCCGGAAAGTGATCCGATTTTCAGTTGAATCAGTGTAACCGCAGTGGCCTGATGTTGTTGAGCAATGGTTTCAACCTGGGAGAGGATCGATTGACAGACGGATAGCTCATGCATGTGGCTGACTCATCTCATCATACAGCTCCCAGGCTACACGAGCCTCTTCCTCGCTCACTTTCTGGATCGCCTGTCCAAGATGGCTCACAATATAGTCCCCTACAGCCAACTCTTCGTATTGCAGCATAAACAGATTGACCTCGCGTTCAAACCCTTTCGCTTCGCAAGTGGCGATGAAACGGTCGATACTTTTGATCTGCATGGGGATTCCGAAGCACATGATGTAGAGAATAGTAGGTGAAATGAATATAAAGTAAAACGGTTGATTAAATCAGGATCTAATCTACTGTATTGTGTGGGTATGCGCCACGAAAATGGAAAAGATGATGAAAAAAATATTGGTTTTAGGTTTAGGCAATACACTGTTGGGTGATGAGGGGGTGGGTGTGCGGGTGATCGAACGGCTTGCGACAGAGGCATTGGCACCTAATGTGGAGCTGATGGATGGAGGAACCTTGAGTTTTACTCTGGCAGGGCCCATTGCAGAGGCTGATCAGTTAATTGTAGTAGATGCAGCCAATCTGCAGAAAGAGAGTGGAGCGGTGCAGTGTTTTGTCAATGAGGCGATGGACCACTTTATAGGCACAGGAAAAATGAGCAGTGTGCATGAGGTGAGTCTGCTGGACTTGCTCTCTATCACTGCGCTTAGTAGTGATCTGCCGGTGCCAAGAGCACTGGTTGGGGTGCAACCGGATTTTGTCGATTGGTCTGAAACCTTAACACCTGCGGTAGAGGCTGGCGTTGAGCAGGCAGCTGATCAGGTGAAAAAACTGTTGAAGGAGTGGTCTGATGAGTAGTCTGGATCAGATTGCGGTCAAGCTCGTTGAGAAGGACCGTTCAGATATGGTGCGTTCTATTTTGAGTGAGGTTGTAACTCTGCTGGAACGTTGGCTTGAGCAGGGAGAGCCGGGCATTCTGGATCTCAAAAGCCTGCCTCTCTCTCCAGCTGACAATCAACTGCTTGAAGAGACTCTGGGTAGGGGAGAGCTGACCATTTCGATGGATGTGTTGGGTAGCAGTCAGATGGTCGAAACGGCATTTTCAGGTGTCTGGTATGTGACACATCGAAATGAGCAGGCCCAAGTGCTTGTTAAGCAGATTGAAGTGATTGATATTCCATCGATTGTTCTACCGCAGCACTCAGAGGTGCTCTCTGCGCTCGAGCGTTTAAAGTCGAAACTAAACAATAACTGACTGTTTTACTGGTATATTTACATATTAAAAATGTGTGAATATGGTTGACAAAATTTAATTTCGAGGTATATCTATAACGAGGTATATCTATAGAGTGATAGAGGTGTATGCTTTATAGCATTAACGAATGTTTTTACGGAGTCAGTCATGAGTCAGAAGAGACGCAGTAGTAGCGAAATCAGTGAGACCTTTGCCGATCACCTGGAACAACATGGCGTAAGCCGGCGTGGCTTTCTGAAGTTCTGTAGCTCTATGGCAGCCGCATTGGCACTGCCAGCAGGTTCAGCAGATGTGATGGCTAAGGCCTTGTCTGCAGCAAAACGGCCAACGGTGATCTGGCTCTCTTTTCAAGAGTGTACAGGCTGTACCGAATCGATCACCCGTTCACATACCCCAACCATTGAAAATCTGATTTTTGATTTTATCTCACTCGACTACCACCATACCTTACAGGTTGCAGCAGGTCACCAGGCCGAAGAGGCGCGTGATGTCGCAATGAAAAATGCCTATGGAAAGTATCTGCTGATTGTTGATGGATCGATCCCGACTAAAGATGGTGGCGTCTACTCAACCATTGCAGGTAGAACTAATCTCAATATGTTGGAAGAGGTTGCTGCAGGGGCAGCCGCGCTGATCTCAGTGGGTACCTGTGCCGCCTATGGTGGATTGCCAATGGCGAATCCGAACCCTACCGGAGCGGTAGCAGTGACCGATATTGTGAAAGATAAGCCGGTGATGAATATCCCCGGCTGCCCACCCATCGGTCTGGTGATGACCAGTGCAATTGCCCACTTCCTCACCTTTGGACGTCTACCTGCGATGGATGATTTGGGTCGACCCAAGGCCTTCTATGGCGACAGTATTCATGACCGCTGCTATCGCAGAACCTTCTATGATCAGGGGCTGTTTGCTAAAGCCTTTGATGATGAGGGGGCGCGTAAAGGGTGGTGCCTCTATGAGCTGGGTTGCAAAGGGCCAACCACCCACAACGCCTGCGCCACCATGAAGTGGAATGAGGGGACCAGCTTCCCGATTGAGTCTGGTCACCCCTGTCTCGGCTGTTCGGAGCCCAATTTCTGGGATGCGGGCAGTTTCTATGAGGCACTCTCGGTTCCTCAAGGGCGTGTCGGTGAAACGGTACTCAAGGCAGCTGCCGTTGGTGTCGGTGTGGGTGTAGCGGCTGCGGCACTGAACCGAAGTAAAAAGAGCGCTGCAGTGGAGGGGCGTGAAACCATGACAGTTGAAGATCTGAAGAAAGAGTCCTGATCATGGAAGTCAATGAACTATTGATCTGGGCACGTGGTCCCGCCTTCAACATGGCGTTGGCAATCTTTGTGTTTGGGATGCTATTGCGGCTGTTTGAAATTCTCAGTCTGGGAAGAAAGGCTGACCTGTCTGTAGCACGTGATAGCGGGTTTAGTGGCGGATTACGCACCATCTTTAGCCGATCCCTGCCACGCAAAACAGTGTTCGCTCGTGAGCCGCTACGCATCCTGAATGGCTATGTTCTCCATATCGGTCTATTTGTAGTGATCCTTTTCTATCGTCCCCATATTGAGCTGCTTGGGCTGGATTTGGCGGGGCTCTCCTCCAGTGTGGTTGACGCAGTTACGGTAGTCACTATTCTTTCACTGTTTGCGGCACTGTTGATGCGACTCTATAGCCCTGTATTACAGCATATCTCTACCGTAGGGGACTACCTTGCATGGCTGCTTACACTGCTGCCACTGATTACCGGTTATATGGCCTATCACCACTTGATGCTCGACTATACGCAAATGTTGGCTTATCACATTCTGAGTGTAGAGTTGCTGTTGGTGCTGGCACCATTTACCAAATTGACCCATATGTTCAGCTTTGTACTAGCGCGTTGGTACCAAGGCTATCTCGCAGGACGCCGAGGAGTGGCATCATGAGCAAGCCATCGATTCAAAAAGGGATTCAGTTTATCAAGGCGCAGATTGATGCGCCGGTTGCCAGCTTCTTTAGCTCTTGTGTCCATTGTGGACTCTGTGCCGAGGCGTGTCTCTTCTACACGGAGACGGAAGACCCTAAACAGACTCCCATTAACAAAGTGGAACCCATGCGCCGCATCTGGGAGCAGGAGTACACCGTGCTGGGGAAATTGAAATCCGCACTGGGTCTCTCTAAACCAGTTGACGAAACCACCTTCAAACAGTGGGAGACACTGGTTTATGATGGCTGTTCTCTTTGTGGACGCTGTTCGGTGGTCTGTCCGGTGGGTAATGATATTTCCGGCATGGTGCGCAAAATCCGTGAAGGGTTTGCTGCGGCCGGTTATGCGCCACCGGATCTGATTAGTGCCACCCAACGCGCGGTGGAGATTGGTAGTCCCATGGGGGTTAAATTGCCAGCAGTGAAGGCGCAGCTTCGCCATCTGGAAGAGGATACTGGACTTAAAGTGACGCTGGATCAGCAGGGTGCGGAATATATGGTGCTGCTCTCTTCAATGGAGATTATGAATTTTCCAGAATATCTGGAGGCCATTGCCCGCATTATGAAACAGGCTGGTAAAACCTGGACCATCGCTTCCACAGCATTTGAGGCAACCAACAGTGGTATCCAGATTGGTGTCTCCGATCTGGCCAAGGTGATTGTGTCACGTATTGTTGATGCAGCCGAAGAGTTGGGTGTCAAAACAGTGATCAGCCCAGAATGTGGGCATGCCTATACTGCAGTGCGCTGGGAAGGGCCTAACCTGATTGGCCGACCCTACAAATTTGAGGTGAAACATATTCTTGAGGTGCTGGATGAGTTTACCAAGGATGGGCTGATCCGTACCGAAGGGATGGAAGAGGCCCGTTTAACCTACCATGATCCCTGCCAGATCGCTCGCAAAGGGGGAATTGTTGAAGAGCCACGTCGTCTGCTGAATCAGGTTGCAAGCAACTTTGTTGAGATGAACGATACAGGTGCAATGAATTGGTGCTGTAGTGGAGGTGGTGGTGTCAGTGCTAATGAACGTGCTGAAGAGCTCAAGTTTGCTGCATTCAACCGTAAAAAATCGCAACTGGATGTATTGAAGGTGGATACACTGGTTACAGCTTGCGCCAACTGCCGTTTGACCCTGGAGGAGGGGTTGGAACATAACGGTATGGATCTGCCTGTAATTGGCTTAACAGAGATGGTTGCAGAACATCTGGTGGAAGAGGAGCCAGCATCATGAGTGCCATCAGTAATGACATGGAATTCCGTCAAGCTTTGGAAGCTCTGAGTCTGCAACAGCAGCGCCTTATCGGTGCCCGTTTTGTAACCAATGTACTCTCCCTGAGTGAGGATGGGCGTCTGCAAAAGGTGGTTGAGGCGGCGACTAGCGAGGGAGACTTAGAGAGCGCCTTTAAAACGGCGAAACGTGTCAGCCTGGAGGCGCATACCCGTTGTGGTACTGAAGGAGACTGGAATGACCAGGCGGGGTATTTTGTGGCGCGTGGTGCAGAGGCAATTGTTGAACCACAGGTACGTACTGCTGGAAAGAACCCAGCCTGGAAAGCGGCGATGCAGTGTCGGATGGCACGTACCTGTCTCGCCTCGGAATCGGATGAAGATACTCATGACCTGGAGACAGAGGCACAGTATCAACTATTGAATGATTATTTAGAGAACGTTAACAATCCATGAGGAGTTCCCCATGAGCGAACGCATTGTTGTAGATCCAATTACACGAATCGAGGGCCACCTGCGTATAGAGGCGCAGATGGATGGCGACAAAATCGGTGCAGCCTACTCGTCAGGAACGATGGTGCGCGGCATTGAGAATATCCTGAAAGGGCGAGATCCGCGAGATGCCTGGGCCTTTACCCAGCGTATATGTGGTGTCTGCACACTGGTGCATGGTATCGCCTCTGTGCGTGCCGTCGAGGATGCACTCAACTGGGAGATTCCAGCCAATGCGCAACTGATCCGAAATCTGATGATCGGAGCCCAGTATGTGCATGACCATGTGATGCACTTCTATCACCTGCATGCACTGGACTGGGTTGATGTGGTCTCGGCACTGAGTGCAGATCCCAAAGCGACCTCGGAGCTGGCACAGTCACTCAGTAGCTGGCCAAAATCCTCTCCTGGATATTTTGCCGATATTCAGAAACGGGTGAAGAGCTTTGTAGAGAGTGGGCAGTTGGGGATCTTCTCCAATGCCTACTGGGGACATCCCGCCTATAAACTACCGGCAGAAGCCAACCTGATGGCCGTGGCCCACTATCTGGAGGCACTGGAGTGGCAGCGTGATGTAGTGAAGATTCACGCCATTCTGGGTGGTAAAAATCCACACCCCAACTTCCTGGTGGGGGGGGCGCCAGTTGCGATCAGTACGGAAGATACCGGTAATACCGCTCTCAATATGGATGGCCTGATGACCATCAAGGGTGTAATTGAGAAAATGCAGACCTTTGTGGATCAGGTCTATGTACCCGATACCCTGGCTGTAGCCGGCTTCTATAAAGACTGGTTTGCCAGAGGTGAGGGGGTTGGCAACTTCATGGTGATGGGTGACTTCCCCGCCAAGGGAAATAATGATGTCGATAGCTTTCTGGTTCCACCGGGCATAATTATGAATCGAGATCTCTCCACCATCCATGACTTTGACTTGAATGACTCCAGCCAGATTCGTGAGTATGTGGCCCACTCCTGGTATGACTATAGTGGCGGCAAGAATGAGGGGCTACACCCCTATGACGGTGAGACCAATCTCAACTACAGTGGACCCAAACCACCCTATGAGCATCTTGATGTAGAGAAGTCCTACTCCTGGTTAAAATCACCCCGTTGGAAAGGTAATGTGATGGAGGTAGGCCCGCTGGCACGTGTATTGGTGATGTATGCCAAGGGACATGAGCAGACGGTAGAGCTGGCTAATTATGCCCTGAAGACACTGGATGCACCGCTGGAGGCGATGTTCTCCACCCTAGGGCGTACCGCAGCGCGTACACTGGAGACCAAGATCTTTGCCGACAATATGATGGATTGGTACGGTTCTCTGGTGGCCAATATCAAGGCGGGCGATCTTGCTACCCATAATCAGAAGCTGTGGGATCCAGCCGACTGGCCCAGTGAGGCACGCGGTGTTGGCTTTACTGAGGCACCACGCGGTGCACTGGCCCACTGGATTGTGATCAAGGATCAGAAGATTGATAACTATCAGGCGGTCGTGCCCAGCACTTGGAATGCCGGGCCAAGGGATGACAAGAATCAGCCGGGGCCTTATGAGGCGGCACTGGAAGATCGTCACACCATGCACGATCCCAAGCAGCCGTTGGAGATCTTGCGTACCATCCATAGTTTCGACCCCTGTATTGCCTGCGCGGTCCATGTGACCGATCCGGATGGGGATGAGCTGGTTCAAATTCAGGTTACCGGTTAGTAATAAAGATAAAGGTGTAGAAAAATGAACAGGATTTATAAAATATTTAGCTTGATTGCACTATTGTCCCCGACTGCTGTCGTGGAGGCACATCCGGGTTTAGACCACGTAGGGGGGGTGTTGGATGGTGTCATCCACCTTTTGAGTAGTGCAGACCATTTACTACTGTTGTTAGCTGTTGTGGGTGTCGGTGCTCTACTGCTGAGTCGAAAAATACTTCCGCCGACGATAAAGAAGTGAAGAGAATGATAAGAATTCAACGGACTTTAGGATTGCTGGTATTGCTGTTTGGTCTTGTCGCCCTGCCCTTGGGCGGCGTCCAAGCTCAGCTGACCGATAAAGCGTTCAAGCAGTATCCGAGTATCGTCGACTACAAGGCATTCAAGGAGCTGGCCGTCATCCCGGTGCGCAAGGACGTGGCGATCATCGATGCCCGTCCGGCCCGCAAAAAATATAACAAGGGCCATATCCCCGGCGCGATCAGTATCCCCAACACCTTCTTCAACAAGATGGTCGGCAAGCTGCCTAAGGACAAGAAAACAAAGCTGGTGTTCTACTGCGGCGGCTACAAATGCCCGCTCAGCCATAAGTCGGCGTTCAAAGCCGAGAAGCTCGGCTATACGGACATTGCGGTATTTGCTGCCGGGTATCCCGAATGGAAAAGCCACGGCAATTTCATCTCGGTGGCGGCACCTTGGGTTAAAAAGGCCATGGAGAAGCAGAAGATCACCCTGATTGACGCCCGTCCTACCAAGAAGAAGTACAACAAGGGCCACGTGCCCGGGGCGATCAATATCCCTAACACCTTCTTCGACAAGATGGCCAATCGGTTGCCCGCCGACAAGAAGTCCCCTCTGGTGTTCTATTGCGGCGGCTTCAAGTGCCCGTTGAGCGTCAAGTCGGCGAGTAAGGCTAAGGCGCTCGGTTACACGGACGTCAAGCTGTTCCAGGCGGGCTATCCGGCCTGGAAGATGGCCTTCGGTCCTGGTGCTAAGGTTGACGGTGGCACGAAAGGTAGCGCGGCCAAGCCGATGATCGCCAATCTGGTGGTTGGCCCCGAAGGCGGCACCATTACCTTCGCATCGTTTAAGGAGATTATCGCAAAGGCGCCTGAAAGTGTCTTTCTGGTAGATGTCCGCGATGCCGGTGAATACGGCAAAACCCATTTCCCGACGGCAGTCAACATCCCGGTGGAGGAACTGGAAGGCAAACTCGGTACATTGCCGACCAACAAGCCGATTATCTTCATCTGTGCCACGGGGGCGCGTAGTGGCGAGGCCTACGACATCGTCAAGTTGCTCCGCGAAGACATCACGCAGGTCTACTACCTGGATGCGGAAATCGAGTACGCCGATGGTGGCACTTACACGCTCAAAACAGTCCAATAGAGGCTAATCGGCGGAGCGGCTGAATATTTTCGCCGCCCTTGCCAAATCCACTCTAAAGGGAGGAATGAAGAACGCAATGAAACCCAAGAGCTTCTTTTTTGACTTTTCGCTAGCTGGCCTGGCGCTGCTAATAGCAGCCGATGCCTGGGCCGCCGGCGCCAACTGGAAAATTGGACGGGTCTACAATCGTTTAGTCTGTAATGCCTGCCATCGAGTCGATGACGGGAAGGTGGTGTCGCCGGTCGATCGCACCCAGGCCGAATGGAAGGCCTACTTCAAGGCTGACGCCCATGACAAGACGGGAAAAACCAACGGCTCGGCCAAATATTATGCCAGCCAAGCCTACCGGGGCAGCATTAAGGACACCAACAAGGCGGCCGCCAAGTTTCTGCCGATACCCGACGATGTGATGACCGGGCACGTGGTCGAATTCTATCTCCATGGAGCTAAGGATTCGGACACCCCGTCGCGGTGCCAGTAGGAGTTTAGGGTATGCAGGACAGCTGGATTAGCGGATTGCGAGACGACCTCAACAAGGCCTTTGTTGAGGAATGGTCTCCCTATTTCGGGGCCTTGGCTTTGATCGCAGTGGTAGTTGCCCTGATGACCAGTGGTCTCTTCTGGAGTGTTTACGGTGGGTTACACCTGTGGGGCAACTGGTTCAATGAGCTGGTTGGGCTGAATGCCCTGCTCAATGCTTCGCCCAAGCTCGAAGACCCGCTGATGCATCGTATCTCCCTGCTCGATATCACCCTGGTGCTTGGTGCCTTCACCGCCGCCCTGCTGTCCCGCCAGTTTCGCATCAACCGGGCACCCAAGGCCGAGTATTTTCGCGGCGCTGTCGGTGGCATTCTCATGGGCATCGGTGCCACCCTGGCCGGGGGTTGCACGGTTGGCGGTTTCTTTACGCCGTTGATCTTCTCCTCACCCGCCGGTTGGACCATGGGGGCAGGACTGTTGATCGGCGCCTTTATCGGCCTGAAAATCCTGCTCTGGTCGCTCGAGGCGATAACCTGGGGAAATGATGCCCCCATGCCCCGCGGGGCGTCCCGGTCGCTAACCCGGATTTATCCGTTCGTCGGCGTTTTGGTGTTCCTGCTGATCATCGCCTGGGCGTCCTCCTGGTATCTATCTGGCGAAAAGATGCTGGTCCAGCGCGGCATCGTCATCCTCTGCGGCTTCGCCCTCGGGTTCATTCTCCACCGCTCGCGGTTCTGCTTTTCCCGTGCCATCCGCGAGCCTCTGATGACCGGCGAAGGGGCGATGACCAAAGCGACTATCCTGGCTATCGCAGTAGGCGCCCTGCTGGCCTCCATCCTGTTCCAGCGCGGCCAACTCGACCCCTATCTCGCCATCCCGGCAACCTTCTGGCTCGGTTCTGGGCTAGGTGGGGTAATTTTCGGCATCGGTATGATTCTGGCGGGCGGCTGCGCTTCCGGGTCCCTGTGGCGCATGGGCGAAGGGCACCTCAAACTCTGGGTCGTTGTCTTCTTCTTTGCCTGGAGCGGTGCGACTTTTGGCACCGTGGTCAAAAAATGGGACCTGATGACCGCCGAAATGAATCTCGATCTTATTGAAGTAACCAAGGTCGGGCAGCAGGCCTTTTTGCCAGACCTACTCGGTGGTTGGTCGGCGGCCTATGCGGTGACGGGGCTCCTTCTCACTCTCTGGTATGTCGCGGTTCGTTACAACGAGACGACGGAGAAGTTCACCGTCATTTAAGCTAAACCTTTGCTCTTACCGGATGTTTCCCTAGAATGCTCAAAACAGCGACGGGGTAGCGCTATGCTGGCACAGCAAATGTACGAATTTCGGAACTGCCTTCATGAAGACGATTTTTTAGTAGAGTTTCTCGTTGCTCTTACTCTCCTTGAAAATAGTGATGGGTACGATAAGATCGATGTATGAAACAGGGCGTGGGTGGTTCTTCAACAATACAGTTTCTGCCTGCGGCGCAGCTTGAAGCGCTGTTTGATCAACTTAAGGCGTCTGGTTACTCCGTGATTGCGCCAATGGTTGCAGATGGCGCGGTGCTCTATCGCGAGACAACAACAGTCACTACGCTGCCGCAAGGGGTCATGGATGAGCAGCGGCCAGGCCACTATCGTCTCCACGCCAGTCATACACCGCAACGATTCAGTTGGAGTAGTGGTCTGCAGGGGATCAAGTCGGCCCTGTTTCCACCGGAGGAGCCTCTGTGGCAGGCCAAGAAGAGTGGCGATGGTAATGTTCAATTCAGTGCTATTGAGGCAGCCTCAAAACCGATCGCACTGTTTGGGGTACGAGCCTGTGATCTTGCCGCCACCGAATTGATGGATCGCCATTTTCTGCGCAGTGGTGCAGAAGATCCGTGGTATCGACACCGACGCTCCAACCTGCTCTTGATTACAGTCAGCTGTAGCCGTGCCTCGGAGAGCTGTTTCTGTGCATCCACTGCAACAGGGCCTGAACCGGAGCAGGGGTTTGATCTGCGTCTGGATGAGTTGGAGTCGGGATTTCTAATTCAATCCGGTAGCGAGAGGGGGCGCGAAATTCAGGCTGCATTACCGTTGAATCAGGCCTCCAGTAAACAGTTAGCGCAGGCTGCAGCGCAGTTGCATAAGGTGGTTGAGCAACAGACACGAGCCATGGCTGCCAATGATTTTCGCCCCCATTTTGCTAATCAGCAGGAGAGCCCGATCTGGAAACAGATTGCAGAGCGTTGTCTGGGGTGTGGAAACTGCACGGCTGTCTGCCCCACCTGTTTCTGTCATCGAGAGGAGGAGGCCCCAAGCTTAGACCTGCAGAGCAGTACCCATCAGCGGGTGTGGGACTCCTGTTTCAGTGAAGCGCACAGTCAGCTCCACGGTGTTCCCGTGCGTACAGGGCGGCGTGAGCGTTATCGACAGTGGATGACCCATAAACTGGCAGGGTGGCATGATCAATTTGATGAAAGTGGTTGTGTCGGTTGTGGGCGCTGCATCACCTGGTGCCCGGTGGGGATTGACCTAGTTGAAGAGTCTGCCCGTTTTGTTGCAGGGGGGAACGATGAATAGCCATACTCATCCATCCAGAGTGCCGATGGCTGCCGAGCTGATCGAGCGACGACAGGAGAGCAGTGATGTGTTTACCTTGCAGCTGCGTCTGGTGGATTCACAGCAACGAGAACAATACCGATTTCAGCCGGGACAGTTTAATATGGTCTACCTGCATGGCGTGGGTGAGGTGGCAATCTCTATCGTCTCGGATCGGGAAGATCCAACCCTGTTGAATCACACCATTCGTGCAGTGGGGCGGGTCACCCGTGGGCTGGAGCAGTTGCAGACGGGCCAACAGATTGGTCTGCGTGGCCCCTATGGACGAGGCTGGCCGATGGAACAGGCCAAGAGTAAGGATCTGGTGGTTGTGACCGGTGGATTGGGCTGTGCCCCCGTTGTAGCAGCCATTCATGAGGTCGAACAGCAGCGTGCAGCGTATGGACGATTGGCGATTATTGAAGGGGTACGCCACCATCAGGATTTGATCTATCCAGACCGCTTTCACCATTGGGAGCAGATGGAGCGTACCGATGTGGTGCTCTGCTGCAGCCATGACAAGGCGGCCCCGTGGCCATGGCATACTGGTCGGGTGACTGCTCATCTCGATCAGCTGGGGTTTGATCTGCCGGATGCTGTGGCAATGCTCTGTGGGCCGGAGGGGATGATGGCGGCGGCTGCAGAGACATTAATACAGCAAGGGATGTCCGGGGATTCAATCTGGCTTAGCCTGGAGCGCAACATGCAGTGTGGAGATGGTTTTTGTGGTCACTGTCAGCTCGGTAGCCATTTCGTCTGCAGGGATGGTCCGGTCTTTAACTGGAGTGAGATTGGTGGTGCATTGAAGGTGAAAGGGCTATGAGTAGATCCGCTATCAGTAGGCCCACAGTTGCAATTCACAAGTTCAGCTCCTGCGATGGCTGTCAGCTTGCCTTTCTCAATATGGGAGAGGGGTTGATTGATTTGACTTCACAGATTGAGATTGTCCATTTTGCAGAGGCGGGGATTGTTGCTGTAGATGCTGATGCCGATATCACCTTTGTTGAGGGCAGTATCTCTACTCCGGAAGACCTGCAACGTATTCAACAGATACGAGCGCGTAGTGGAATGCTGATCACTATAGGGGCTTGTGCGACCTCAGGTGGGATTCAGGCCCTGCGTAATCTGCAGGAAGAGGATTGGTGTGCCAGCCTCTATGCTACCCCGGAGACGATCGCATCTCTTGCGACCTCTACCCCCATCGCAGATCATGTCAAAGTGGATCTCGAACTTTGGGGGTGCCCCATACGTAGTGAACAACTGCTGCCTGTGTTGAGTGATCTACTACGTGGTGTGGTGCCGGGAAAGATGAACGAGCCGCTCTGTCAGAGCTGTAAACGCAGTGGGGCAATCTGTACTGTTGTGAGTCAAGGCAAGCCCTGCATGGGGCCGGTAACCCAAGGTGGTTGTGGAGCCATCTGTCCGAGGTTGGGGAGAGATTGTTATGGCTGCAGTGGTCCTGTCCATGATTTTAATAGAACTTCTTTAGAGCGATGCTTTGAAGGGCTGGGGCTGTTGCCCGATGCGATAGAACGGCGTTTTAAGATGATTCACTCCTCGCCGTTCACTGGAGAAGAGCCATGAATGAGCAGCAGACCATCAAAATTGAGGTTCCAGTGCTGGCCCGTGTGGAGGGGGAGGGCGCACTGGATCTGGTGATCAAAGACCAGACAATTGAGTCACTGGCACTGCGCATCTATGAACCGCCGCGCTACTTCGAGAAGTTCCTGGAGGGCCGCTCCGTAGAAGAGTTGCCAGAGATGGTGGCGCGGATCTGTGGAATCTGTCCGGTTGCCTACCAGATGAGTGCCGTATTGGCGGTAGAGTCTCTGTTTGAGGGCGAAGTCAGCCCATGGGTTACACAGATGCGTCGTCTCTTCTACTGTGGAGAGTGGATACAGAGCCATAGCCTCCATATTCATCTGTTGGCAGCGCCCGATTTTCTCGGACATGAGCATGCCATCTCGATGGCGAGTGAGTATCCGGATGAGGTGCGAAGAGGATTGCGCCTGCAGGGGTTGGGGAACCGCATCATTGCACTACTGGGGGGGCGCTCTGTCCATCCGGTTGGGGCGCGTGTGGGTGGTTTTCACCATGCTCCTTCCCTTGATGAGGTCTCAACGTTATTGGAAGAGGCGAAACAGGCCATTGTGGATGCAGAGGCACTACTGCACTGGTTGGTGACAATTGAGCTACCACAAGAGGCGCAGGATTTTGTCTCAGTTGCACTGACAGAAACAGGGGCATATCCGGTGATGGGAGAGACAATCGTCTCGAACCAGGGATTGGAACTACCGATCCAGCAGTTTGGAGAGCGTTTTCAAGAGCTACAGGTGCCACACTCCACCGCATTTCATGCACTGTTGGATGGAGAACCCTATCTGGTGGGCCCCTTGGCGCGCATCAATCTCCACTATTCACAGTTACTGCCTGCGGTGAAATCACTGTGTGAGACGCTAGAGATCCATTTCCCCAGTCAAAATATGTTTGATAGTGTGGTGGCGCGTGGTGTAGAGCTATTGCAGATGGTTCATGAGTGTGTCTATTTGCTGGAGCAGTATCAACTGCCATCGAATTCATGGAGTGCATTTACACCCAAAGCGGGCGTTGCCTATGGGGCCACCTGTGCGCCACGTGGCATGCTCTGGCATCGCTATCAAATCGATGCGGAAGGGATTATTCAGTCTGCACAAATTGTCCCACCAACCAGTCAGAATCAGGCACGGATAGAAGCGGATCTGCGGACCTCACTCAACCAGTTCGGACTGGACCAGTCAGCGGAGGCGATCAAGCTGCATGGCGAACAGGTAATCCGAAACTATGACCCCTGTATCTCCTGTGCCACACACTTTCTTGATTTGCGCATGAAGCGGGTATGAAGCGGGCAGTGATCGGGGTTGGAAGCCCGTTTGGTGCAGACTGGTTTGGTTGGCAGGTGGTTGATCAGTTACAGAATATCCTGGATCAGGCAGAGATAGGGTATTGTAAGCTCGATCGACCGGGAAGTGCCCTGTTACAGCAGATGGAGGGCTATCAGCAGGTGGTGCTTGTAGATGCCATTCAAACTGATTCAGATCGGGCGAGCGAACTGATTGTGCTGGATCAGCCGCAGTTATTAAAACTGTCTCAACAGAAGCGTTCAACGCATGCACTGGGTATAGCTGAAACAGTTGCACTAGGAAATGTATTGAACGATCTCCCTCCACAACTCCAGTTAGTCGGTGTCGGTGTGGTGGACTTAAAATGTGAAGTCGATGAAGCGCTTGTAAAGCAGGGTGTTGAACAGGTGTTAGCGTTGCTGAAGGTGTAAGCAGAGCTACACCTTCAACAGAGATCTTGCTCCGGTCTAACCCCGTGAGTCGCCATACCCGTTGTATTGTAACCCCCATCCACATAGGTGATCTCCCTGGTCATACCGGAGAGTTCTTCTCAACACCAAAAACAACCACCAAAATGGGCAGGTCTGTACTTTTGCACGCAAAAAGAAAGACCTGC